>JAEUIL010000275.1 GCA_016794255.1 Planctomycetaceae bacterium
GCCGATTACGCCTGCATTGTCGGCGACGATCGGTATGCCGTGCTGGCTCAAGACGACAGCGCCGCGGAGGCCACGCCATGAGCGACACCACGGCGAAGTTTCCGCACTTGGTAATCCGCGCCTCGGCCGGCACCGGCAAGACGTTCCGGCTCGCGCATCGCTATCTGGGCCTAATGTTTGCCGGGCAACAACCGGACCACGTGCTCGCCGCCACGTTCGCACGCAAAGCGGCTGGCGAGATCGTCGATCGCATTCTGGTGCGATTGGCCGAGGCGATCGTCGAGCCGAAAAAGCTTGCCGATCTGAAGCGGCATGTCGAGCAGCCGCAACTAACCCGCGCCACGTGCATCGATCTGCTGCGACGACTCTTGGGCCGACTGCATCGCTTGCGAATCGGCACGCTCGACAGCTTCTTCATTCAACTGGCGAGTCACTTCAGTTTCGAGCTCGGTCTGCCGCTGGGTTGGACGATCATCGAAGATGTCGATGAACTGCAACTGCGCGATCAAGCGATTCAAGCGGTGCTCGCTGGCGAGACGGTCAGCGACGTGGCGACGTTGGTCGGCATGCTGTTCAAGGGCGAGACCAAACGGAGCGTGTCGGCCCAAATTCGCGAGCTGGTCGACAGTTTGTACGATGTCTACCGGCGCACGCCGGACGATGTCTGGCAGCAGATTCCGCGTCGGCGACAGATGCGCGAGGAAGATTTCTCGGCCGCCTTCAATCAACTCGCCACCCTGCCGCCGTTTAGCGACAAACGCTTCGCCAAAGCCCATGAAGGGGATGTCGAGCGTGCCCAGCGACAGGATTGGCAAGGTTTTCTCGGCACGGGCTTAGCCGCCAAGATCGCCGACGGCTCGTTGATGTTTTACAAAAAGCCACTCGACGAGGCAGTGGTCGCCGCGTATCAACCGTTGGTCGACGAGGCCGCGGCCCAGTTGATCAACGCCCTCGCCAATCAAACCGAGGCGACCCGCCGGCTGCTCGACAAGTATCACGTGCAAATTCGGCGGTTGAAACAAGAGCGCCGGCAACTGCGCTTCGACGATGTGACTTACGAGTTGACGCAGGGGCTCGCCGGCGGAGACGTGAGTTCGCTGGCGTTTCGCCTTGACGCACATGTGCATCACTTGCTGCTCGACGAGTTCCAAGACACGTCGCTCGCCCAGTGGAACGTGGTTCGCCCATTCGCCGAGGCAGTGACGAACGAAAACCCGAGCAGTTCGTTCTTCTGCGTGGGTGACGTCAAGCAGGCGATCTACGGCTGGCGCGGAGGTGTGTCCGAGATTTTCGATTTTCTCGGCGAGCAGCTGCCCGGCGTCGGCGTGGATTTGTTGACGACGAGTTTCCGCTCGAGTCCGACCGTCATTCAGACCGTGAATCGCGTGTTTCACGACATCGGCGCGAATCCCGCGCTCGCCGATTACCGCGGAGTGGCGCAGGCGTGGCAGGCCCGCTTCCAGCCGCACACCACAGCGCGTGAGGAGTTGGCCGGTCATGCGCGGTTGGTCGTTGGTCCCGTGGCCCGTGACGATCAAGATACAGAAGCTGCCCTACTCGAGTTCGCTGCGAGCGAGATTGCTCGGCTGACCCGCGAACATCCGGGTCGCAGTGTGGGCGTGCTCGTGCGGAAGAACAAAACCGTCGCCAAGCTCATGCACTTGTTGCGCAGTCGGCATCAATTGGCCGCCAGCGAGGAAGGTGGCAATCCATTGACCGACTCGGCCGGTGTGCAACTGGTGCTGTCGGCCTTGAAACTGGCCGATCATCCGCAAGATACGATCGCGCGTTTTCACGTCGCTCACTCGCCGCTTGGCGAACGGCTTGGGCTAACCGCGTATGACAACGACACGCAGGCTGCCCAAGTGGCGCGACAGATTCGTGGTCGGCTGCTGACCGAGGGTTACGGGCGCACGCTGGCCGCGTGGTTGCCGGTGCTCGCGCCGCTGTGCGACAGTCGCGAATGGGCCCGGCTCGAGCAGTTGCTCGATATGGCGTATCGCTACACCGATCGTGCTTCGCTCCGGACCGACGACTTCGCCGACCAAGTCAACACCGAACGGGTCGAAGATCCGCGCGCGGCCGCGGTGCGCGTCATGACCGTGCATCAGTCGAAGGGTTTGCAGTTCGACATCGTGGTGTTGCCCGAGCTCGAAGGCTCGATCCGCGGGCTGATACCGAAGATGGTCGTCGAACAATCGCGGCCGGTCGATCCGATCACGGCCGTGTGTCGGTATGCCAACGCCGATGTGCAGCAACTGCTGCCCGACCGGCTGCGGAAGCTGTACGAGCACTGGCCCGATCCGATCGTGCATGAGGGGCTGTGTGTGCTGTACGTGGCGCTGACCCGTGCGGTGCATGCCCTGCACATGATCGTGGCTCCTGCCGATGAGCAGCCGGGGCAACTCAAGGTGAGCACGAAGTTGCCGAAATACTCCGAGATTCTGCGGGCGGCGTTGGCTCCTGCGGCGGCGCGTGAGCCGGGCACGGTGTTGTTCGAGTCAGGCTCGGCCGATTGGGAGCAGGCCTGTGCTCCCGCGTCTGTACCAGCGAGCGACACGGTAGACACGGAGCTGATCGAGGTGCGGCTGAAACCGGACTCGACCACGCGGCGCGGTCTGGAACGACAAAGTCCCAGCCAACTGCAGGGTGGCCCGACCGTCGACCTCGCGCAGCGGTTGACAATCGACAACGACACGGCACGCCGCCGCGGTTCGTTGCTCCACGCTTGGTTTGAAGCCGTGACGTGGCTAGACGAAGACGAGCCGAGTGATGCTACGCTCGACCGACTGGCGCGGGAACATGCCGGGTTGTCACTCGATCTGGCGCAACTGCGCGGCGAGTTTCGTGCCATCCTGCGGCGCTCCGCGGTTCGTCGCGCGTTGAGTCGCGCGAGCTATCCGGCTGATCGGCAAGTGGAAATCTGGCGCGAGCGACCGTTTGCCGTGCGCGATGACCACGTGTTGCTGCAAGGTGCCTTCGACCGTGTGGTCCTGCTCAAAAACGGCAGTCGCGTGGAATCGGTCGAGGTGTGGGATTACAAGACCGATCACCCGTCGGATGATGCTGCACTCGCTGAGACCGTCAAGTTCTACGAGCCGCAGTTGCACGCCTATCGCCGGGCGATCGAGTTGCTCCTGGGCCTGCCGCCGGAGAAGATCGCGTGCCGGTTGTTGTTCGTCGCCTTGGACCGCGTGGTGGACGTCGCCTAGCCACGAGTTTTTTGGCGCCTTACGACCCGCTAGCAACGCCGCTCGAAACGGCTTTTGGCATCGCAGGCGTTTGGTTACCATGGGGCCTCAACCCACCTGCAACCGCGAGAGGTTCTGTCGACGATGGCCGTCTTGATGCAAATCCGTAACGCTCAAAAGCACTATGGCGACCAGGTCTTGCTCGACGGGGCCGAAGCGACGTTGATCGATGATGTGAAGGTCGGGTTCGTCGGTCGCAACGGGGCCGGCAAGAGCACGTTGCTGCGGATTCTGCTCGGCGAAGAGGAACTCGACCGCGGCGAAGTCGTGCGACATCCCAAGCTGCGGTTGGGCTATCTGCGGCAGCACGATCCGTTCCTGCCCGGCGAGACGGCCTTGCAGTTTCTCATGCGTGACAGTGGCCAGCCCGACTGGAAATGCGGCGAGGTTGCGGGTCAGTTCGAACTCAAAGGCGACTACCTCGATGGTCCGATCACGAAGCTCTCGGGCGGTTGGCAAACGCGCGTGAAACTGACCGCGCTATTGCTGCATGAACCGAATCTGCTGCTGCTCGACGAGCCGACGAACTTTCTCGACTTGCGCACGCAGATTCTGCTCGAACACTTTCTGCGTGAGTACAAGGAAGCGTGCTTGATCGTCTCGCACGATCGGGCCTTCTTGTCCGCCACCTGCACGCACACGCTCAGCTTGGCGCATGGCAAACTGACCATGTTCCCGGGCAAGATCGACGCGTTTCTGGAACACGAGGCCGTGCAACGTGAACACGACCTGCGGACCAATGCCGCGGTATCGGCCAAGCGGCGGCAGCTCGAAGAGTTTATCGCCAAGAACAAAGCCCGAGCGGCCACCGCGACGCGAGCCCGTTCCAAATCGAAACAACTGGAGCGGTTGGAATTGGTCGACGTGGTGACCGACGAGCCAACGGCCAAGATTCGCGCGCCGATCGTCGAGCCGCGCAAAGGGCCGGCGCTACGCTGTCGTGGACTTGCGATTGGCTATACCGAGCGACAGGTGGCGAACGAGATTGATTTGGAGATCGACCACGGCTCGCGGGTCGCGATCGTGGGTGATAACGGCCAGGGCAAGACAACCTTTCTGCGCACCGTGGTCAGTTCGTTGCCGCCGCTGGCCGGCGACTTGCGTTGGGGTTACGGCTGTCAAGTCGGCGTTTACGCGCAGCATGTTTACACGAGCTTGCCCCAAGAGAAGACCGTGCTCGATTATCTCGAGTATCACGCCGCACCGGGGACCAAGAACCAAGAGATTCTCGATCTGGCCGGAGCGTTGCTCTTTCGCGGCGAACAGGTGAAGAAACGCATCTCGGTGCTCTCCGGTGGCGAGCGGGCGCGGCTGTGTATGGCGGGCTTGCTGCTGAGTCCGCACAACATCCTCGTGCTTGACGAGCCGGGCAACCACCTCGACGTCGACACGATCGAAGCGCTCGCCGAGGCGCTGCTGGCGTTCAAGGGGACCGTGATTTTTACCAGCCACGATCGCCATTTCATGAAGCGGATTGCCACCGGCATTATCGAAGTCCGCGACGGGCATGTGACGAACTATCGCGGCGATTACGACATGTATCTGTACTCGGTGAACAAGGAAATCGAAGACGGGGAACGCGAGCAAGCGGCTCGCCTATCCAAAGCCCCTTCGCCGAGCCAGCGGTCTGCCAAGTCGCCACCGAAACCCGCGGCGCGAAGCGAGCGTGAGATTCGCAAAGAAATGACCACGATCGAGCGCACGATTGCCCGGCTCGACGAACAAAAGCGCCAAGCCAACGCCCAGCTGATGCAAACCACAGACCCCGCGGAAGCATTGCGGCTGCATCAAGAAGTGGAGAAACTCATCACCGAGTTGGCCGACGTCGAAGAACGCTGGTGCCGGTTGCAAGAGGAGCTGGAATAGACCGCGTGGATATGCGAACCGTCAGAACGGCGTGAGGCGAGCAACTCGGCCCCGAAGAACTCGCGCCACGAGCAGCTTTCGCCAGAACTCGGCGATGAGGGCTTACTTGACGCTCAAAAGTCGTCAGGCGGCACCGACTGAGTGTAAACCGCTCTAGGCGTCCGTGGTGGGAAGGCCTGCCGATCGGCAAATGCGAAAAGAGCGCCCCAACAGCCCCGCGTTAGCCTTGCAAACGCGGTGAAGGCGTACCACCAACTCAAGAAGCTCCCCGACTAGGGCTCGAACCTAGGACCTTGCGATTAACAGTCGCGCGCTCTACCAACTGAGCTATCGGGGATCGACAAACCACTAATCTAATCCGCACCCATTTTCTGGGCAAGGACGTTATCGTCATTTCAAGCCGCACAATTTAGCATCGTTTTGCGTTTGGCCAAGGGGCTTTTTCGACGCGACATGGGACACGCGACCCTCAAGCACGAAAGCTAGCTGGCGATTGCTGTTATGGAGTCAAACGGTTGTGCGAGATGGGCCGGATTTCGTCCCGGGGCCGTATGCCGACGGTGCTTTCCGGCCTGCACAGACGGTGTCCCGTAGGTCGCACGCCAAACCGCCTCTCGACACCCCGCAAATCTTTCTGACGACACGGTGATGCGAGTTTGACAACAACTGCCGCTTGCGTCGGAAATGCGGCCTTTAACAAAAATTCGCCGAATCCCGCGGAAAGATGAGCCGTTCGACACGATCCGAGCCAGCCAACGGTCCATTGGCACACGACGTGCGATTTCACCTGCCATGCGACCTGCCGAGCGAGACACGGGCTCAAAGCTCGAAGCAAGTCGTACCCGCTTAATTGCGAAGGAGTTGGCACCATGAAACGAATTGTTGTGGCTTTGATGTTGGCGAGTGTGTTGGTCAGCGGCGCGCGGCCGGTCGCGGCTGGCGATTGGGGTTACCCCGCCGGACCGTATGGTTATCCGCAGCAGCAAGACCATCCGGTGCTTCGCAAAGTACTCGTCGGTGCCGGCTTGATTGGCATCGGCGTGTTGATCGGACGTGCGACGGCCCCGCAGCCCAACTACGGGCACGGTCATCACGCCCCGATTCAACCGCAGTTTCAACCGCAGTTCCGCGTGCCGGTACAGCCCCAGCACCCGTACCACCACGGTGCTCCGAATGGCCAC
>JAEUIL010000314.1 GCA_016794255.1 Planctomycetaceae bacterium
TACGACCTGCATCTCTTGAACGAAGGGACGCACTGGCACGCTTACAACAAGCTCGGCGCTCATGTGCGCACGATCGACGGCGTGCAAGGTGTTCACTTCGCCGTGTGGGCCCCCAATGCCCAGGGGATCAGCATCGTCGGCGACTTCAACGGTTGGGATGCCCGCAAGCATCCGATGAAGAAGCATATCCCCAGCGGCTTTTGGGAGCTGTTTATCCCGGGCCTTGGCGCGGGGACGTTGTACAAGTTCATGGTGCGCACCCTGAACGGCGCGGTGGTCGAGAAGTGCGATCCGTACGGCTTTGGCGCCGAGTGCCCGCCGCGCACCGCGTCGAAGGTCGTCGAGCTCGACGACTACACGTGGCAAGACGATCGTTGGATGGCGGAGCGCACGAAGCTCAACGCGCTCGACGCGCCGATGTCGGTCTATGAAGTTCATCTCGGCAGTTGGCGTCGCCCTTGGGACGATCATAGTCGCTGGAAAACCTATCGCGAATTGGCTCACGAGCTGGTCGCGTATGTCAAGGAGATGGGCTTCACGCACGTCGAGCTGATGCCGGTCAGCGAGCATCCGTTCTCGGGCTCGTGGGGCTATCAAACGGTCGGCTACTTTGCCGCCACGGCCCGCTATGGTGAGCCGCAGGATCTGATGTACTTCATCGATCAATGTCACCAGAACGGCATTGGCGTGATTATCGATTGGGTGCCGGCCCACTTCCCCAAAGACAGCCATGGCTTGCGTCAATTCGACGGCACGTGTCTGTATGAGCACGAAGACCCGCGCAAAGGCGAGCATCGCGATTGGGGCACGCTGATCTTCAACTACGGACGTCACGAGGTCCGCAACTTCCTCATCACCAACGCCTTGTTCTGGCTCGACAAGTACCACGTCGACGGGCTGCGGGTCGATGCCGTCGCCTCGATGATCTATCTCGACTACAGCCGCGAACCGGGCGATTGGGTCCCCAACGAGCACGGCGGCCGCGAGAATCTCGAAGCGCTGTCGTTCCTCCGCGAGCTCAACGTGCAAACGCACAGCCAATATCCCGGCACGCTGACGATTGCCGAAGAATCGACGGCCTGGCCCGGCGTGTCGCGGCCGACCTGGACCGGCGGCTTGGGCTTCAGTCTGAAGTGGAACATGGGCTGGATGAACGACACGCTGCGCTACATGCGACACGAGCCGATTCATCGCCGCTATCATCACGACGAGTTGACGTTCAGCTTGATCTACGCCTTTACCGAGAACTTCACGCTGCCGCTCTCGCACGATGAAGTGGTGCATGGCAAACGGTCGCTGCTCGATCAGATGCCGGGCGACAACTGGCAACGCTTCGCCAATCTGCGGCTGTTGTACTCGTACATGTGGACCCACCCCGGCAAGAAGTTGCTGTTCATGGGTGGTGAGTTCGGTCAATGGCTCGAGTGGAATCACGACACCGACCTGCAGTGGGACTTGCTCAAGTGGAACGAGCATCGCGGCGTGCAGCGGATGTTGGCCGATCTCAATCGGCTGTATGTTCGCGAGCCGGCGTTGCATCAAGTCGACTTCGATCATGGCGGCTTCGAGTGGATCGACTGCAACAACTATGACGAGTGCGTGCTCGCTTACCTGCGTCGCGGCCGTGATCCGCACGACTTCATCGTCGTCTGCTGCAATTTCACGCCGGTGCCACGGATGAACCATCGCATTGGCCTGCCCGAGGGAGGTTATTACCGCGAGGTATTCAACAGCGACTCGGAGTTCTACGCCGGCTCGAATCTCGGCAACGCCCACGGTGTCGCGGCGCAGAATCTGGGTTGGCACGGTCGTCCGTTTTCGGCCGAGGTGGTGTTGCCGCCACTGTCGGTGACGATGTTCAAGCCGCAACGGTAATGAAATGGTCCAACGTAGGTCCGGCGAGCCGAGCCGGACGGGAACCTTGATTGCGGCATGCCAAAGGGTTCTAGTCCCGCTCGGCTCGCGGGACCTACTGTGAGAGCGTTTATCGCTGAACACCAACACGCGCGCAGAGTATCGCCTGCGACGAAAGAAAAATGTGCGTCGTGGCCTGCTCGCAAGTGCGAGCGTTCTTGAAAGCGACTGGGAACGGTGGGGGATTTTGATTGGCCGTCAGGTTCCCAGTATCCAAGCTGACGGGAATCGGAGGGAAAGTTTGAACTCGTTGGCGCTCGATCCGCCGGTCCCTCGGACCGACGGTCGCCTTGGCGAGTTCGCTCGGGTTTGGACTGCAAGCCACGACGCACGCGGATCACACCCTACGGCTGGCCTGCGTTTTACTCCGGGCACCTGATCCCAGTCCCGGACGTCAGGGGCACGAATCGTGTGACTACGTTTTGCTCGAATGGTTGCCGCGTCCGTGAGGTGCGGCACAGCCGATTCGTCGCGGTCACACGATCCAGGCGGCTGCAATCCGACGGCCTTCGAACTTCACGGAGTTCTACTTGCGGCGCACGCGCGTCCGTGATGGCAACGTTTCGCACGCGGATCGTGGATCCAACGACCCGCGTGATTTCGTCGCCATCGCCGTCCGTGGAGTTATCCACCCATCCGCAGTCACACACTCGTCGTTCGACTCGGATGTCGTGACAGGGTCACGAGGCGTGGTCGAAAGCGACGAGCACTGGCCCGTCATCACGGCAAGAACAACCGCGGTGACGAGCATTGACGGACGCTTGGTGGGGCTCGGTCAGATCAGCACATCGCGGAGAATAAGTGTTGCGTGGCGTCGTTGTCCAATCGGCAGGTAGCCACGGAGAGAATTTTCTCGTTGGGCACTGGTCCCGCGTGCCTTGGGTAGCCATTTTCAACAAGTTGGCAGCGCCGACGTCATTCGGTAGCCGAACTCACCAGAGTTCGGGAGATTCGTGACACGGCCACCATCCGCACGTTGGCGAGTGCGGCTACGTGAACAGGCCGCTGAGAAATCCGTACTACGGAATAAATCAACACGCAGTTAGACATGGCCACGCAAGGTAAACCCGCTTCCGCGGGGCTCGGCAGATTGTCCGGCTCTGTGCGGACAATTTGTCGGCCTGCGAAAAATCGCTCTTTGGTCTGACCGGACAGATTGTCGGACTAGCGCCGTTATTCTCGAGCCCGAACCACACCGCACTGCGACAGAACGTCCGCATCCGCAAGTGTTCCCGGCCATTTTGCTGAAGAAGCGGTAAGGAGTCGCTCACGGCACAGGCCTTGCGTTAAGACCCGTAACCAATCGGTTGTCGCTGCTTTCGCGAGGTTATCATGGGCCGCAAATGTCGAGTTTCGCTCTGTCTGATCGTGCGCGACGAAGCGCATAACCTGGCGGCATGTGTTGGGCCACTCGCGCCGCTGGTCGATGAAATTATCGTCGTCGATACCGGCTCGACCGACGATACTCGCGCGATTGCCGCGGGGCTCGGAGCACAGGTGTTCGATCATCCGTGGACCGATAGCTTTGCCGACGCGCGGAACCACGCGTTGAGCCATGCCACGGGCGATTACATCTTGTGGGTCGATGCCGACGACCGCTTCGATGCCGAACAACGCACGGAACTCGCTGCGTTGCTCGACACGCTGACCGGCGACAAACTCGTGTACATGATGGATGTGGTGAGCATCCAAGCGTCGCCGATTCCCAATTCGCAAACCTTCACACGTCACGCGCGACTGTTTCCACGGTTGCCGTCGATCGCCTGGGAATACCGCGTTCACGAGCAGGTCTTGCCCAGTGCGCAACGCGCGGGTTGCCAACTGATCTTTACCAACATTCGGATCCGGCATGTCGGTTACGAAGACGCCACGCGGCTGGCCGGCAAAGCCAAGCGCGATTTGCGACTGTCGCAGCTCGACGTTCAGGATCGGCCCACCGACCCGGTCGTGCTCTACAATTTGGCCCATGGCTACCTGCGCCAAGGCGATGTCGATCAAGCGCTCGTCTATTACTTCCAATGTGTGAAGTATGTGCGAAAGGCGCAGGATTGGGTCGCGGTGATGTTTTGCGAATTGGTCGACGTGTTGAATTCGTTGGGCCGATCGGAAGAAGCGTTCAGCATCGCGACGCAAGGGCTGGTCAATTTTCCGCACTGTGGCGACTTGTGCATCTCACGTGCGCGGGTGCAACTTGCCTTAGGCGATGTCGGCGGGGCCGAGCGAGATTTTCGCGCCGCGATCAATGCCCCGACGGGCGAGTTGATTGCCTCGGTGCTCCCGGCCGACGAGGTGCGTCATCAAGCCCGCGCCGGGCTGGCGCATGTGCTCTGCGTTCAAGGGCGATTCGCCGAGAGCGAAGCGTTGTATCAGCGCGTTCTGTCCGAAGACCCGGTGCATGCCGCGGCTTGGATCGGCTTGGGCGAGGTGTATGTGCGGTGGGCTCGGTACAACTCGGCTGAGTTCGTCATCCAACAAGTTCATAAGCTGCCCAATGGCAAGGTGCTCGGCAACTGCTTGCGTTCCGAGCTGCTGCGTTCGTGCGGCGATCATCTGACCGCCGTGCAACTGATGCGTGAAACGCTCGCCGAGTCCAGCGAGCTTGAATGGCCCTGGATCGAACTGGTGCGCGGGCTGCAAGAATCGCAACGCTACGAAGAGTGCCGCGATGTGTGTGAACAGTGGTTGCAAATCGATCCCAAGAATCGGATGGCGCGGGCGATCATAGACGAATTCGGGCGGCGGTTTCAGGCCACGGGCTGGTCGCACACGGCGCTCGTCAGTTTCAATTCCTAACCCCACGCGAGGTGTTCAGCCGCAATCACGATCGTCTCGACGACATGGATGTTGTTCTCCCATCAATCATGAAGGAATCATGAATCATGATCACCGCTATTATTCCCGTACTGAACGAGTCCCCCACGATTCGCTCGATCATTGAGTTTGCAAAACAAGCGCCCGGGGTGAGTGAAGTTATTGTGGTCGACGACGGGTCGATCGATGGCACGCCCGAGATTGCCCGTGAGGCCGGGGCGCGGGTCATCTTGAGCACGCTGCTCGGCAAAGGGGCGTCGATGGAAGACGGCATGCGAGCGGCCACGAACGAGATCCTCGTGTTTCTCGACGGCGATCTGGCCGGCCTGAATCCGCAGTTGATTCCGCTGCTTACCGCGCCGTTGCTGGCCGACGACGCAGACTTCGCCAAGGGACAGTTTTCGCGCAGCGCCGGTCGCGTGACGACCCTGACCGCTAAGCCGCTCATCGCCACGTTCTTTCCCGAGTTGGCCCACATTGCTCAGCCGTTGGGCGGAATCATTGCGGTCAAACGTGCGCTGTTGCAGACGTTGACGTTTGAGTCCGACTATGGCGTGGATGTCGGGCTGTTGCTCGATGCCGCGGCGCTAGGTGCCCGGATCACGCAGGTCGACATCGGGCACATTCAGCACGACAGCCAGCCGCTCGAGATTCTCGGCGATATGGCGAAACAGGTGGTGCGTGTGATTCTCAACCGTGCGGCAGTTTACGGTCGGCTCGATGTCGATCAGGTGCGCGAGGTCGAAGAAGTCGAGCGCCACGCGCAGTCGGAGCTATCCGTCGTGTTGTCACGGGTCGGTCAGGCGCCGAAGCTGGCGCTGTTCGATATGGACGGGACGCTGCTCAAAGGGCGGTTTGTCGTCGCACTGGCGCAGCGCACGCGGCAGATGACCGCGCTCCGCAAGTTGCTCGATCACGACGAATTGGATGCCAGCGAGCGCACGCAACGCATCGCCAAGTTGTTCGTCGGCGTTCGTCGCGAAGTTTTCGAGCAGGTCGCCAAGTCGGTTCCGCTTTCGCCCGGTGCGGTCGAGACGGTCATTGCCTTGCGACGTAGCGGTTATCGTGTGGGCATCATCAGCGATAGTTACCGAGTCGCGACCGAAATCGTGCGGCGACGTGTGTTTGCCGATTTCAGCCTGGCGCATCTGATTCGTTTTCGCCAGGGGGTTGCCACGGGCGACATCACGTTATCCCCCGCGATGAAACATGACGATGGCTGTGCGGACCATCGGTACTGCAAACTCAACGTGATGCTCCATCTGAACGAACAGTTGCTGACCGACTGTAGCGAGATCATTGCCGTGGGCGACAGCGACCCCGACATCTGCATGCTGCGCAACGCGGGTCTGTCGGTGGCGTTTCAACCCAAATCGGCGGCAGTCGCCAAAGCGGCCCGGGTGACGATTCACCACAGCCTGAGTGAGTTGCTCCGGCACGTGGAACTGCACGAGTTAAGTCCCGCGCCGTTGCACGACATCAATGAGTTGCCGATCTGAGTCGGCATTCGACTCGGCCGGCGGCACCAGAAACTCGGCCACCGCTTCCGCCACGTCGCGCCGCATGACCAGAAACGAGTGCGAACCGGGAAACTCACGGGCGACGCGGACCTCGGGCATTTGCGAGCTAGCCGCTGCCACGAGGTGATCGTAGCGAGCTGTGAACACGGCCGTTTCGATGCCCGTCGGCCACGCCATGCGATTGACGTAGCTCGTTGGCACGTCCGAGAGTTCGTTCACCGGCGGAATGAATCGCCCAAAAATTGGCCCCGCCCATCGAGCGACGAACGAACCGCGATTCGGCGGCGCGAGCATCACAAAGCGGCCGATCTTCTGGACCGTCTCGGGCCGAGCGACGAGCGCCGCGCGACACACGATCGAGCCCATGCTGTGACCGACCAGATGCACGCGGTCGACCGTGGGGTTCTGCTCTAGTCGTGCGAGCAGCCGGTTGAGTTGCTCGGCGTGAGCGTCGATCGGCCGCAAGATGCTGGGGTAACCCCAATTGATCGTGCGAAAGCCGCGATCGGCCAGCCGCTTTTGCAGTAGCGCCAGCGTCAGCGGAAACGCCCCGATGCCATGAACGAGAACCACGACTTGACGAGAGAGCGGAATCATCGTGCGAAAGCAGCGTAAGTGACGAACGGAGCAGGCGGCATCCACCGAGCCCCTGGCTCTCTTCGATCATAGATCGCGGCGCGATCGAGCCAAGTGCCGACACTCAGAAAACGTCTGCCTGTGCCGGTTCTTGCTCTTCACCAGCCACCAACCGCCCGCTTACATCTCTTCCTCTAACCCCGGATCGCGCTTCCAAGTCAGCTTGGCGACTTTGCGGCGATCGGTGAGCCAAGTCTGGAACAACTGCCGCTGATCGTTCGAGATCGCGGTCATCGATTCCATCGGCGGATCGACCAAAAACGTGTCACGCAACAATTGCGGGCTCGGCGAGTAGCTCTTGATGCGCACCACATATGCGATCGTCTGCGGGTTGTTCATCGTCACACCGATCGAACCATCCGCTTCGAGCGCGAACACGCCACGCATGAACTCGTCGCCACCGTCGACCACGCCCTCGACTTCGGTCAACTGCGGGGGCGAGCGTTGGCTGCCGAACGGGTCGGCCGAGTTGCGGGTGAGCCACGAGAACGCCTCGGGTTCAAGCACGGTCAAACTCTTGTCCGCGGCGAACGCTTCCTTGAGCGACTTGTTTTGCTTCCGTGCGTCGGCGGCCAATTCCTCAGCCTTCTTCTGGATCAACTTGCGGGCCTCGATCATCTTCCATGCGTGCAGCACGTCGGACTTCGCTTCTTCAAACGTGGGGACGAACATCTCTTTGGCCGCGGTCTTCATGATGCGGTAGCGATTGCCGGCCGTGTCGATCGTGGTGATCGACGTGAACGGACGCATGCCGCCACGACCCGCCTGCGCAGCGAACGGGCGATTGTCGGCCGAGTTCGATTCGCCGATGCCCGGCAGCCGCGACGCCTCTTGGATCGAGACCATGCCGGTCTTGCCTGCAGTCAAACCGCCGGGATAACCCGCTCGTTCGGAAATTTGCTTCGCGACCGCCTCGAGATCGGGTTCCTTCGGCGGAGCGATCACATCTTTCTTGTCACCCTTGGCCGCCTTGACTTCGGCGTCCCAGGTGAAGAGTTGCTGCGAGTAATTCGCCAACGTGTTGTCAACTTCGAGGATCAACTTGTCGACCAACGTGGCGGCCTTCTCGCGCGCCAACTGCGTGCGAATGGCTTCTTCAACTTTCCACAGCGGATCGTATTTCGGACTCGGTCCTTCGCGGACGTTCTCCGGCAGTTTGAACTTCTCGGTCAACTGCGGTGGCGGCTCGGGCTTCTTCACCTCGGCAGCTGCCGGCGCTGCCGGAGTCGTAGCCGCGGGAGTCGACGTTGCTGGCGGAGTGCTCGACTTCGCCGGATCGGTGAGCACCGGTGCGGCGTCGCTCTTCGCAGCGTCACCCGACTTCTTCGCCACGTCGTCGGCGGCTTTGGCAGCATCGTCGGCAAAGGCGACGAGGGATTCGTGAGCGGTGCCGAATTGAATGGCTGAGGATTTCTTCTCTTCCGGCTTCTTGTCGTCAGCGGGTTTCTTGTCTTCAGCGGGTTTCTTGTCTTCGGCGGGCTTGGCGGGAGGGGTTTCTTTCTTTTCGGAAGCGGCGGGCTTTTCCGACGACGCCGGAGGCGTCGGCTTGGGAGTTTCGGCGGCCTTCTTGTCCTCGGCCTTCTTATCTTCCGCGGGTTTAGCCGGAGGAGTTTCTTTCTTTTCAGATGCGGCAGGTTTCTCGGTCGACGCCGGAGGCGTCGGCTTGGGGGTCTCTGCGGGCTTTTTGTCGTCGGCCTTCTTTTCTTCGGCGGGCTTGGCTGGCGGGGTTTCTTTCTTCTCGGGCGACGCCGGAGGCGTCGGCTTGGGCGTTTCCGGTTTCTTCTCCTCGGCGGGCTTCGCGGGCGGCGTCTCTTTCTTCTCCGGCGTCAACTTCGGCGTCTCGGCGGGTTTCTTCTCGGTCGGAACAACCGCCGGCTTGGCCGGTGCTGGTTCCGGATCGGCACCCAGGCCGCTGAACAAATACTGCTGATCCTTGACCTTGTCGTATTGGTCTTGGATCTCCTGCGCCGTGATCGCCTCGGGCTTCACGAACTTGTCGTAGTTGGCCTTCACATACAAGAACGACGATCGTGCGGGAACTTTGAAGCCCGGCGTCGACGAACCCGGCACCGGCTCTTCGTTCTTGTGCAGGTTGTACAGTTCGCGGAGTTGCGATTCCTTCGGCTCGGCGACTTTGCCGACATAGTCCTCGGCCTTGATCGGCACGAGTTCGACCGACGCGCGACGACGCAATCGCTGATAGCCGTCGAAGCGCTCCGAGGGCGTGGTGATCAACATCCCCGCGGTCATCATCCGCATCTGATTCGAGGCCAGCACCGTCCGCATCGCGTTGTACAGGGTCGACTTGGTCGGTCGGAGCGACGATTCTTGCTGCATCGTTTGCAGAATCTGTCGATACTCCTCGGCCTTCACCTGACCGCCGGTCACGCCGTCCAAGAACTTGTCGATCGCCGCGTCGGGCACCACCACGCCACGCGTGTCGGCCTCTTTGCTGAGAAACCAATCTTCGACCAGCGCTTCATCGCTGAACCCGCCGATCAGCTGATTGACTTGCCGTTCGACAAAGAACGCGAATTGCGGTTGGGCCTTGAGCATCATGACGCGCGCCAAGAAGGTGCGCGCCAAGTTTTTTTGTTGCCGCAGTTGCAATAATTTGTTTTCGGTCAAATCCCCATGCGTGCTCGTCACCACGAGCGGGTCACGGGCGTCGGCGCTCCCCGCCGTCTGCATATCTTGTAGCACACCCAGCACGCCCCAGCCCACCATGAGCAGCACGACCAGCACGGCCATCAGGGACTTGCCATACTTGC
>JAEUIL010000323.1 GCA_016794255.1 Planctomycetaceae bacterium
GTGCCAGTCGGGCGTGAGCGTCTTTGCCACTGGTGACAAACAGCGTGTCGAAAATCTGCTTCGGCTTATTCATGGCCGGAATCGCGCGTCCCTCGCGATTGAACGATTGTGTTTGAGCGCCCCGCGGACCGCCGATGCCACCGTTGGTCGACAGCACCAACGACGCATGTCGCGTCTCTTCGCCGACATGCTCGGCCAGCACCTGATCGAGCGAAATCGAGTTCTTGTACGGCCCGTGACCACCCACGTCGGCACCGGTCAAATACTGATCGGCGTTGGAGTGCCCGTGAACCTTGCGGGCCGCGGGGTGCGAGAGGCCTGAGTAGATCGTGATCTCGCTCCGCAGCGGCTCGAGCACATCGAGCACCTTCGTGAGTTCAAAATCCTTTTCACCACCGCGGGGGAACCAACTCCAATCTTTCCACGCTGGGTCCGACTTCAGCGGCAGGCCGACGCCGTCGGGATGATAGACGCTCAGAAAGCGCTTGGGGGTCGCGTTCGTAGCCGGTTTCGCCGAGGCGAGCGATTCAAGCCACGGCAAAGCCAACGCCACGCCCGCGCCTTGGAGAAAGTTGCGACGAGGAATGGTCACAGTCTTTTCGTTCATCACCCAGATCCCACGGCTTACTTGGATTGGAATAAGTTGCTGTTCACGATCAAGTGGACAAGATCCGCGAGCCCATCACCCTGTTTCCGCAACTGAACGGTCAGTTGGTCCAGGTCCCCATGATCGCCAAAATTCAACGGCCGTCCAAGAGCATAAGCGGTCATTTTGTGCACGATGGCAGCCGCAAATTGATCCTGACGGTCGGTCAAAAGATAACGTTTGAGCCCGTCGACGCCGGCCAGTTCCTGCTTGTTGAACAGCACCGCCGTCGCGTCCACAGGTTTGTCTTTGATTTTCTGTCGGAACATCCCCTGGGCATCGTAACTTTCAAACGCGATGCCCCAGGGATCGATCCGCGAGTGACACGAGTAGCAGGCGGGCTTGTTGCGATGGTCGGCGATCCGTTCCTTGAGCGTCATTTGGGCGATGCGGGGGTCGGTCAGATCGACCTGCGGCACCGCGGCCGGGGGCGGGGGCGGCGGGTCCTGCAAAATCCGTTCGAGCAGCCACACGCCGCGCTTGAGCGGATGCGAATCGGTTCCGTCGGAATTCATGGTCAACATCGCCGCCGAGGTCAGCACCCCGCCGCGCTGTCGCTGCACAGGTACGGCGACCTTGCGAAACTGCGGACCGAACACTTCGGAGACGCCGTATTGATTCGCGAGCCGTTCGTTCACCACGACATAGTCCGAATGCAAGAAGTCGAAGATACTGGAGTTGCTACGCAGCATTTCTTGAAAGAACGCGATCGGCTCTTGCCGCATGGACTCGAACAACACGACATCTTTGACATGCGTCACCGCGTCCAGGCCGTCGAGTCCCAGCCATTGTTCGACAAAGTGCTGCGCGAACCGTTCGGCTCGCGGGTCGGTCAACATGCGATCGACTTGAGCTTTGAGCACGGCCGGCTCGCGCAGTTTGCCGGACCTGACGAGTTGCAGCAATTCTTGGTCCGGCACGCTCGACCACAGAAAGAACGACAACCGGCTGGCGAGTTCCGCTGCGCTGATGGTTTCCGGATCGCGCGCGTCATTGCCGGACGAGCGTTGCGTCAGATACAGAAACTCGGGCGTGGCCAAGGCCGTGGCCAGCACTTCAAGCATCGCTTCTTCAAACGTCGCGAAGTCCGGCCGGTACTTGGCGAACAACGATTGAAATGGAGCAACGTCTGCGGTCGTGATGGGCCGTCGCCACGCACGCTCCAAGAACCGCGTGAGCACTTCGCGACCATACGCTTGCTCATCCCCTTGATTCTTGCTGGCAAAGAAAATCTCGCGATGGCTCGCCGGGGGCCATTGATCGTAGTGCGGTGCGCTGACTTCGATGTAGTCGATCACGACCCGCAGGGGATCTTTGCCGCCACGTGCGTTCGACTCGTTGCGGATGTGTAGAAACTCATCACGCCGAGGAAAGGTTGTCTCGAGCTTGCGAAACGGATTGCGTTGAATTTCGCTCAGGGGAATGTCGAACTCGATGAACTCGGGTTTGTCGGCCGATGCCGTGACCGGCAGATCGCGCTGGCTGACGACCTGCGAGAAGTTGGCGTTGTTGCTCGTGTGGGCGCTAAAGATGAGTCGCAGACTGGCGAACTCTTTCGGATCCAGGCTCGTCCGACCGGCGCGAATCCGCACCCGCATCATCCCTTCGTCGGGCAAGAAGCGGTCGAGATTCAGCTTCAATTCGCTCGACTTCGGTAGCACGGCGACCACGGGCGAAACCGCCGGGTTGTGGCCCGCGAACTCGCCAGGCTGCGGAGCCGCGTTGCCACCGGCGTAAGCGATTGCCTCGTCCGTCGTGCGATTGAGCAGATGGGGCCGATTGCGATCAACCGGACGCTTCTCGTCGGCCGGCTTGTTTCCCTTGGGCTTCTCGACCGGCGGCTTCGCGAACTCATCGGCCATTGAGATGAGATACGTCACCGGCTGCGGGCGTTCGCCCCGAACCGTCACACGTTCGAGCGCCTTAAGTGCCAACTCACGATACGTCTCGAACTGCATGGCCGACATCTGCAGCAAGTCGGAACTGTTCTTAAAGCCATCTTCCGACGCCGTCTCGGGGGGCAAGCTATGCGCGATCGGGTACGACAACCCCAGCAAATCTTGCAAGGCATAGTTGTATTCGTACTTGGTCAGGCGGCGAAACGACGTATGTTCCGCCCGACTGCGCCGCATGCTCGAAGCCTTGCCCATTTCTGTGCTCAGCCAGTCGACGATATTACTGCGCTCGGCATCGGCCAAGCGATACTTGGGTTCATCCTCGGGCGGCATCTCGCCATTGCTCAGAACTTTGTAGATGCCGCGCCAGCGATCGACATCGGGTCCGGTCAGGAGATCGGGATTCAATTGATCGACGCGCAGATTGGCCATCGTCGAGTCAGGGCCGTGACAGGCAACGCATTTCTGCGCGAGTACCGTGGCGATCGTCTGCTTGAAGTGATCGAGGTTCGCCGTCGGTGCCGTGGATGTTGTCGCGGCTTTCGCTGGGGTCTCTTTCAAGAAGCGGGACTTCGTTCGACCCACTTGGCGGGCTTCGTCGAAACTCAACGGCGGGCGGCTCGGCTCGGCGGCCAAGAGCGTGCCGATCGTGTGACTCAGCAACAAAATCGTGACGATGAAGGATCGCATGAATCGGGCGGGAGCTATCTGAGGCAAGTTCCGGAGGCGGGCCTTCAGTATAGTCCAAAGGAAAGCGACACGAGAGGTGCAAATCGCCGTCCGGCAGCACTTGTACGGGCAGTCTTGATGTTCGTGAACGGTAAATGAAACGTCTCCCCCGAATATCTTGCTGGCGACATCGAGGCGACATTCGAGCCGTTCGTCCCTTGGTTTTTCGCAGTTTCGCCCGCTGATTTCCCCCGCGCCGCGTTGCATTCGGACTGGGGGTGGTTTACTCTCCAAGAACGACGGCTGAAGAACGAACATCTCGGATAGCGAGTTTCATTTTTGGGCACCCCACGGAGAGACCGGGTATGGCCATGCTCTTCGGCATCTGCGCGATCGTCGGGACGACGGTGCTCGTGTGTCAATTCGTGCTGTCAATCATGGGGTTCGCCGGTGAGTCGTTCGATGGCGATACTGTCGATGTCGCTCATGATGCGGCTGGCGATCACAGTTTATCAACGGACGATGGCCACCACTCGGATCACGGATCAAGTTGGTTTTTCGGTGTGATCTCGCTCAAGACGATGACCGCAGCGATTGCGTTCTTTGGTCTGACGGGACTGGCGCTTGAATCCATGGAGATGCCCGTCCGCTCGACACTGGGCGGTGCGATACTGGCCGGCGTGGGCGCGATGTATCTGGTCCATTGGATGATGCGTTCGATGGCGATGCTGCGAGCGGATGGGACCGTGCGCATTCGTGAAGCGGTGGGTGTCGTCGGTACGGTTTATCTGCCCATTCCGGGACGCAATTCCGGCCTGGGTAAAGTTACGCTCAACTTGCAATCGCAGAGTATCGAACTTCAGGCGCGAACCACCGAAGACACACTCGCGACGGGCACGCGGGTCGTGGTGACGCGCGTGATTGATACCGATCTGGTCGAGGTCGTCGCCGTGCAGAAGATCGCCGCTTAGTTATCGTTATTACAACCAAGACGAACAACTAGAACTCTCCTTTGGGGAACCGTGTCATCATGCTGCAACTCTTTGCTCAGGCAGGTGCTAAAACCTCCGCTCCCATGGCGACCGATAGCGTTCCCGTGATGATCTGGGTTGCGCTATTGATCATCTGCGTGGTCCTCGTGTTCTTTAGCTTCGTGATCTTGCTGGTCAAGCGTTACAAACGCTGTCCGAGTAACCGCGTACTCGTCATATATGGCAAGGCAGGTGGCGGACGCGCGGTCAAATGTTTGCACGGCGGCGCGACATTCGTTTGGCCCTTGATTCAAGATCATGCGTATCTCAGCCTCGAGCCGATTCAAATCGAGATCCCGCTGCGCGGCGCATTGTCGGCAGAGAATATTCGCGTGAACGTGCCCAGCGTGTTCACCGTCGCGGTGGGGACGGTGCCCGAAGTGATGCAGAACGCGGCGATTCGTTTGCTCGGACTCAATTTCACGCAAATCGAAAAGCAGGCGCAAGAAATCATCTTCGGCCAACTGCGGCAGGTGATTGCCTCGATGAAGATCGAAGATATCAACCGCGATCGCGACACGTTTTTGTCGCACGTGCAAAATTCGTTGGAACCTGAATTGCGCAAGATCGGGCTCGTTCTGATCAATGTGAACATCACCGACATTACTGACGAGGCTGGCTACATTGACGCGATTGGTCGGAACGCCGCATCGCAAGCCATTCAACAAGCTCGTGGTGATGTGGCGGAGCAGGAAAAGTTAGGTGAAACGCGCGTTGCTCAGGCCGAGCGTGATCGCACGATTCAAGTCGCCAATGCGGCAAAGCAGAAGGAAATTGGCACCAAGGAGGCGATGCGCGAGCAAGCGATTCGTCTCGCCGATCTGGAAAAGGAACAAAAGATCGGCGAACAAACGGCGGCGTTCTTGCGCGATACGCAGATCAAGGATGCCGAGCGCGAGATGCGTGTGCGTCTGGCCGAGGCGAACGCCAAGGCCATCGTCGGTGAGAACACGGCTCAGGAGGAAGTCGCGCTCTCGAAGGCGAACCTGTCGGTGAAGCAGGCCGAGGCCTTTCAATTGGCGGAGACAAAAAAGCGCGAGGCCGAGGCCGCCGTGCAAGAGGCCCAGAATCGCGCGCTGGCCAAGGCTGCGTTGGCGCAAGCCGAGCGCGTCGAAGCCGAGCGCCGCGCCGAGGTCGAAGCTCCGGCCAAGGCCGAGAAGGCCAAGGTGATCGTCGATGCCGAGGCCCTGGCCCAACAGCGACGAATCGAAGCCGAGGGGGACGCCGCCGCGATCTTTGCCAAGCTCGACGCCGAGGCCCGCGGACAATACGAGATCTTGGCCAAGAAGGCCGAGGGTTTGAAGCAAGTGGTCGAAGCGTGCGGAGGAGCGAACGCGGCTTTTCAGTTGTTGATGCTTGAGCATCTCGACAAGTTGGCCGAAACCTCGGCCCAGGCGATCTCGAACATCAAGTTCGACAAAGTCGTGGTCTGGGAGAATGGCAACAAAGATGGTTCAAACACGGCCAATTTTCTACAGAACATGGCGCGCTCGCTGCCGCCGATGATGCAGGTCATGCGTGATGTGGCAGGAATCGAGTTCCCCGAGACGTTGGTGAAGATGCAGGGTGACGAGTCGCCCGTGACGATCTCGACTCCCGACGAACCGGCCTTGGCGGAAGGTTAAGAATCGTTGGCCCACGGACCTGCGGGGTCGTGAAATCGTTTGCCTGATGTGTGCGTGGCACACGATGCAGTCAAAAGGCATCACTACTCACTACGGGGCGATATTGTTCGTTCGGCGCGGTGGGCTTAGACTATTGGGTGCCCTCCCGCTCTTCCCTCCTGAGCATCGCCATGACGACGACATTGCCGACCGCAAGCGACGCTGCGCGAGCGCATTGGCTGACGCGACGTACATTTCTGCAAGCGGGCAGCTTGGCCACGCTTGGCGTGCAGTTGCCGCAGCTGCTGGCCGCCAGGTCCGCCACTCCAGGGCAACCCGCCCGCGCCAAGAGTTGCATCTTGCTCTATGCCACCGGTGGCCCGGCGCAGCAAGAGACGTTCGATCCCAAGCCGGATGCGAACGACGGCTATCGCGGCGAGTTTCAGCCCATTGCCACGACGGTGCCGGGCGTGCAGATTTGCGAGCTGCTGCCGCTCATGGCC
>JAEUIL010000353.1 GCA_016794255.1 Planctomycetaceae bacterium
AGAGCCGCGGTCGAACCGATGAGATAGCCCACTTTGTGACCCAAAAGCGCCGTGGCGGCCAAGCAAACCACCGAAATTGCACCGACCAGGATGCCGTACTCGACCAGACTTTGTCCGCGACGATTGCGGAACAGATTGCGAATCTTCAACGACATGAGCAAGACTCCGAACAAAAGGATGGTTCTAAGCCCGGCGGCGACTGTGGCACGCTTGGGCAGGCGGAGGGTCTCAACAGCGGCTGGAGTTGTCCTGGCTGGTCGGGCCCGATGTGCTACCGACAACTCGACGCTTGGTGGCAGTACATCCACGCGGCGTCACACATCCTTGTTGAGACTTGTTATCAACAACGAAGCCGATTCTAACCAGCGGAAAACACGATGCAAGTGGTTTCTTCTCGTTTTTTGAAAATGAGTCTCAACATCACGAAGCCCTTTGGGAGCCTTCCATTCCGGCCACGGCGAGCACCACGGCCGATCCGTTTTTGCTTATGCCGGGAGACCCGTCCCACGGAAGATTCAACCGTCGTGCCCAGCGGTCATTTGCGTTGCTGTCTTCCGCTGGTGAACTTAAGATGGCTCTAACCGCTTGGCAGTCGCGAGTTTTGCTCGCCGCTCGCCACCTTTCCGCCCCGCGCCCGCCTCTCCCCGCCACCTGCCATGCCACGCTGGATTGCGTCCGTTGCGCTCGTTGGTCTGCTCGGCTCCGTCGTTCACGCGGCACCGGTCGACTACATCCACGACATTAAACCGCTGCTTGCGCAGCATTGCGTGAAATGCCACGGCCCGGAGAAACAGCAATCGGACCTGCGCGTCGATTCGCTCGCCGCGCTGCTGCAAGGTGGCAACTCAGGCCCGTCACTGGTGGCTGGCAAGAGCAGCGAGAGCCTGCTGATCGACGCTCTCACCAAGGGCGAGAATGTCTCGAAGATGCCGCCTGAGGGGAACACGAAGCTCACCGCGGCTCAGGTCGAGTTGCTCAAACGCTGGATCGACGAAGGCGCCAAGGGGCCGAAAGAGGAGCCACCGCAAGTCGCGACGGTGAAGAAGAGCGATCACTGGGCGTTTCATCCGCTGAAAGTCACCGCTCCGCCGCAGGTCAAACACGCCGCCAACGTTCGCCACGATCTTGATCGCTTTGTGCTGGCGAAGCTCGAATCGGCCGGCATCGAGCCGTCGCCCGAGGCAGATCGCTACACGCTCATTCGTCGGTTGAGTCTCGATCTGACCGGTCTGCCACCGTCGCTGGCCGAGGTGAATGATTTTGTTAACGACAAGACCGATGGCGCTTACGAGCGGTTGGTCGACCGTCTGCTCGCGTCACCGCACTATGGCGAACGTTGGGGACGCCACTGGCTCGATCAGGCCCGGTATGCCGACAGCAATGGCTACACGATCGACTCGGCCCGCGCGATCTGGAAGTATCGCGATTGGGTGATCGAGGCCGTGAATCGCGATCTGCCGTTTGATCAATTCACGATCGAGCAGTTGGCCGGCGATATGTTGCCCAAGGCGACGCTCGAACAGAAGATCGCCACGGGTTTTCATCGTAACACGCTGCGCAACGAAGAGGGTGGCACGGACCAAGAACAGTTTCGGGTCGAGGCCGTGGTGGATCGCATCAGCACCGTGGGGAGTGTGTGGCTGGGCATGACGATCGGCTGTGCCCGGTGTCACGATCACAAGTACGACCCGATCTCGCAGCGCGAGTTCTATCAGATTTTTGCCCTGTTCAATAACGCCGACGAGCCGACGCTATCCGTTCCCACGAACGAACAGTCGAAAGAAGAAGCCCCGTTGTTGGCCGAGATCACCTCGGTTGAGAAGCGTCTGGCCGAGGTCGACAACAACAGCGGACAACGCCAAGTCGAATGGGAAGCTAAGCTGAAGAACGAGCTGGAGTCGTTGGCGAAAGACGAGCAGCTCAAGGCAAGCTCTGCGGCGCTCGACGATCTGCGGCGGATCATCAAAGTTGATCCTAAGAAGCGAGCCAAGCTCGATCGCGAGAAGCTGCTTGCTGCGTTTCAAGCGTACGATCCCGAGCGTCAGCCGTTGATCGCGCATCTGGCGGAGCTCAACGAGCGGAAGAAGCAGTTGCAGGCCAAGATCACGACGACGCTCGTGATGGCCGAGCGTGCCGCGCCGCGGGAGACGTTCGTGCATTTGCGCGGCGACTTCTTGCGTCATGGTGCGAAAGTCGCCCCGGCCGTGCCCGCGGTGTTGCCGCCGCTCAAAGCCGCGAAGGGTGCGCCGAATCGGCTCGACTTTGCCCGGTGGTTGGTCGACAAGCAGAACCCGCTGACGCCGCGCGTGACCGTCAACCGCGTCTGGCAAGCGTACTTCGGCCAAGGGCTCGTCACGACCGAGAACGATTTCGGCACCACGGGCGAGAAGCCATCGCATCCGGAACTGCTCGATTGGTTGGCGAGCGAGTTCATCAAGCATGGTTGGAGCATGAAGCAACTCCACCGGCTGATCGTGACCAGCGGCACGTATCGGCAGGCATCGAACTTTCGCCCCGAGCTGCGCGAGCAAGATCCGTACAACAAGTTGCTCGCCCGGCAATCGCGGCTCCGGCTCGAGGCCGAGATCATTCGCGACTCGGCGCTCGTGGCCAGCGGTTTGCTGGTGCGCGACATCGGCGGGCCGGGCGTGTATCCGCCGCAGCCCGATGGCATCTATCGCTTCACGCAGAACGTGAAGTATTGGAAGGAACGGTCGCCCGAGGATCGGTATCGACGCGGGATGTACACGTACTTCTGGCGATCGAGTCCGTATCCGTTTCTGATGACGTTCGACGCTCCGGACGCGAACACGGCCTGTACGCGCCGCGTGCGATCGAACACGCCGCTCCAGGCGCTCACGCTCGCTAACGATCAGGCATTCGTCGAGTTCGCCCAAGCGTTGGCTCGCCGCATTGTCGAACAAGCCACGGGCGACGATCGTGCCAAGCTACAGACCGCGTTTCGGTGGTGTCTGGTGCGCGAACCGCAGCCACGGGAACTCGATCGCTTGAGCGAGTTCCTCGCCGCGCAGCGTAAAGAGGCCACGAAAGCCGACGACGCTTGGGTTGCTGTCGCGCGAGTGCTGTTGAATCTCGACGAGTTCGTCACTCGCGAGTGATTTCCGCAGAGTATCGATCACGCTCCGCGTGATCCTGAACAACGATCGAGCGAAACGGAGTGGCAGATCCCACGAGCCGCACTTCACGACGGAGCGTGATGAATACTATGGGTGATGGATCTAACTGCGTGCCCGTGGGTGTTTCATCGGCAACCACGCGCCGTTCTCGCGACTGCTGGCGACGCACTGCTCGATGAAGTACATCCCTTCGACGCCGTCGTTGATGTTCGGATAGATCGTGTTTGTTCGCTCGAACGACTCACCGGTCGCACGCTTGATCATGTCGTCGTAGGCGAAACGATAGACGTTCGCGAACGCCTCGAAGAACGCCTCGGGATGACCGGCCGGCAGCCGGCTGGATGCGTTCGCGAGCGGGCTCATGAACGGAGCGCCCGGGGCGCGGGTATAAACCTGCATCGGCTGGCCGTTCCGCCGCACGATCAACTTGTTCGGCTCCTCTTGGTGCCATTCGAGCGCACCCTTCGTGCCATCGACTTCGATGAACAAATCGTTCTCGCGACCGTGGCTGATCTGCGAAGCAGTCACTGTGCCGAGCGCACCGTTACTCATCCGCACCACGGCGTGACCGTAGTCATCCAGCTTGCGCCCTTCAGCGAAGATTTTGAGATTGGCGCTGATCGTGTCCGGCAACAGGCCGGTCATGTAGCGGGCCAAATTGTAAGCGTGCGTGCCAATGTCGCCGAAGCAACCGGCCACGCCGCTCTTGCTGGGATCGGTGCGCCACGCAGCCTGCTTTTGATTGTCTTGCTCGAGCCGATTGCGGAGCCAGCCCTGGATATAATTCGAGCGGAACGCGTTGATCTCGCCCAACTCGCCCCCCAAGATCATCTCGCGGGCTTGCCGCACCAGCGGATAGCCGGTGTAGTTGTGCGTCACGGCAAAGACGACGCCGCTCTTATCGACCGCCTCGGCCAACTTCTCGGCCTGAGCCAAGTCGAAGGTCATGGGCTTGTCGCACATCACGTTGAAGCCGGCTTGCACCGCAGCCAGTGCGATCTCGTAGTGCGTGTGATTCGGCGTAGCGACCGAGACAAAATCAACCTTGTCGGCTCGCTTGGACTCGGCCGCGATCAGTTCGCCGATCGAACCGTAAGCGCGGTCCTGCGGAATGTCGTAATCGGGGGCCGACGCTTTGGCCCGGGCGGGATCGCTCGACAGCGCCCCGGCGACGAGAGCAGCGCGATTGTCGAGCACCGCAGCCGTGCAATGCACACGGCCGATGAAAGCTCCTTGGCCGCCGCCGATCAATGCCATGCGTAGCTTTCGATTCAATGCTCCATTGGTCGCCATGATAGATCCTGATCGCAAAAGTGAGTCCGAGTGCATGATGGGGTTGGGCATTGCCCGCCGCGATCGGCGGCATGCCGCACAACGCCCTCAATTTGTAGCAAAACTGGCGCGAGTTTCCATCCTCTCGCCCCGGAGAAGTCGGCCCAGAACATTGAGCGGCAAACCTGTTCGGAGCTGCCGAGGACAATCCATCGATTGCGCCGTCCCAGGACCGAGCAGGACCTGCTATTCAGCCTCGATTGTGAGAAATCGCGGGATATTGAAATCACCCATGATTTGCAACGTCACGGCCCCTTTGAGCTTGGCCACGGCGTTACGAAAATCCGTCGGCGAATCGATCGGTGTGTTGCCGACGTTCGAGATAAACATACCCTCGGTGATCCCCGCTTTGGCCGCGGGACTTTCCGGGTCGACTTCGCTGACAGCCACGCGGACGGGCATCATGCTCGATCTGGGAATCCGCAGGTCGA
>JAEUIL010000357.1 GCA_016794255.1 Planctomycetaceae bacterium
CAATGCCGACGGCGCGCTTTACTTTGCGGCGACGGATGCTAACGGCGATCGCGAGATTTGGCGCAGCGGTGGCGGAACCAATAACACCTTGCTCGACACGAACGTCAATCCCACGGGCAACTCGGATCCGACGTACTTGGCGTACATGAATGGCTATGTGTACTTCTCCGCGAATGTGGGCGCGACGGGTCGAGAGTTGTACCGTGTCCCCGCCATCTTGCCGAACTTTGCCCCGGTGCTCAACACCTCGGGCAATCCCGCGCTGCCGACCATTGCCGAGGATGCGGTAGCCAACAATGGCGTAAGTATCGCCACGTTTGTCGCTAGCGTTCCGTACGTCATGATCACGGATTCGGACCTGGGGGCGTTGCAAGGCATTGCGATCACGAGCGTCGACACGAGTCGGGGAACATGGGAATTCTCAACCAACGGCGGTGCCGCTTGGCAAACGATGCCTGCGGTATCTGACAGCGTTGCGCTATTGTTGGCCGCCAACATCACGACCAATCGAATTCGCTTTGTCCCGAACCAAGATTTTTATGGCACCGTAACCAATGCAATTACGTTCCGGGCTTGGGACCAATTTAAGGGGACCAATGGTTTGACGCTCGATGCGTCGAACAACGGTGGTAGCCGACCGTTCAGTCGCGATTCTGAGACCGCTTCGATCACGGTAACCCCCGTGGGCGACCGTCCGGTTCTGCTAGGTGCTCCGCCAACCACCACAGAAGATGTGTTGACCACACCGTTCGTGATCGCGCCGAGTGGCGTGGATGGAGCACCGATTTCGACCGTGCAGGTTTTTCGGGTAACAGGAATGCCGCCCACTGCTTCGCTGTTCACCTCCGCCAATCGGCAGGTTTTAAACAATGACGAGATCACGGTCGCCGAGGCGGCGGCCGGCCTCCGTTTCCAACCTCCGTCCCACCAATTCAACACATATACGATCAACTTTGAGGCGGCCACCGAATTCACGAGCTCGCCGCTTACGTTCGGCGGTGTCGGCCCGGCTCTCAGCGTTGCGATTGTTGTTGATGCTACGGCCGATAATCCGAGCGTGTCGTCAGCCTCGACGCTCGAAGACACGATTACCGTCAGCGGATTAGTGGTCAGCCGCAATGCCGTGGATGGTCCGGAAGTAGGCTTCTTCAAAATCACCAATATTTTTGGGGGGACGTTGTACAAGAATGACGGCGTTACGGTGATCCCCAATGGCGGTTTCATTACTGCCGCGGAAGCCGGAGGGACCGGTTTACGTTTCCGTCCCGATCCCAACTTCAACGGATCGGCAACTTTCGACATCCAGGGTGCCACGGCCTCATCCGATCGAGGCTTGAGCGGCTCGGTGACGGTTACAATCCCCGTCACCGCCGTGAATGATGCGCCGATAAATACGCTTACGCCGCCCCAAATCGTGCGACAAAGCACTTTTGCGATCCCAGCCAGTTTTGCCTTCACGGGCGGAGCGGCACTCTCGGTCTTCGATGTCGATTCCGCTAGTGGCTCGATCACCGTGCAACTGGACGTGAGTACCGGTGCGCTGACGGCCACCGGTTTCGATGTACGCAACAGTCCTTCGAACCAGATCGAGATTCGCGGCGACCTGACTCAAGTCAACTCGGCTCTCAGTACTTTAACTTATACGCCGAATCAAGATTATCTCGGACCTGTCGTCCTGACGATGTACACGACCGACCAGGGCAACACAGGCTTAAGTGGGCCCTTAGACGACACCGATGTGGTTACCCTCACGGTCTTGGCCGATAATAAAGCACCGACCATTACGGTGCCCGGTGCACAGACGTTCAACGAAGACACCACTCGCCCGTTCTCCTCAGGCACAAACACTCAGATCACGGTCACCGATGCCGACTCCGGTACGCGGCCCATCACGGTCACGCTGACCTCGACACTCGGTGTGATGACGATCTCGCAGCTCGGGGGTGCGACGGCCACCGGCAGTGGCACGGCGACGGTTACCGTGCAGGGTTCGCAGACGGCTGTCAATACAACTTTGAATTCGCTGGTATTCATCCCGACTCTGAACGCCAACGGAATCGGTTCGATTCAGATTTCGGCCAACGATCGTGGCAACTACGGCTTCGGTGGACCGCTGATTACGAACTCGAACATTGTCTTGAACATCAGTCCGGTGAACGACCCGCCGGTCAATTCGGCTCCGCTCGCAGCGTTGACGCTGGAAGATCAATCGCTCTCGTTTACCAGTAGCTTCGGTAATTTGATTTCGACGGACGATGTCGACGTCGGGGCAGGAAATGTCACGGTTACTTTGTCGGTTGGGCACGGCATCCTTAACGTGAATCCGGTCGGCGGCGTGACGATTCCGGTCAACTTTGCTCCGACGGTTTCGATCACCGGACCGCTCGCGAACGTCAACGCGGCCCTGGCATTTGTGAACTACCGCCCTGACACCGCTTACACCGGCGGCGATTCGTTGACGATCACCACGAGCGATCTCGGCAACTCCGGGTCGGGCGGCACGCGGACGGACGTCGATACCGTGGCGATCACCATTCAGAATCGTAACCGCGCTCCGATTCACACGCTGCCCGGCACCCAGACGCTCAACGAAGACACTCCGCTGACCTTCTCGGCTGGTGGCGGCAATGCTCTCTCCATTACCGACGTGGATTCTGGACTGTTTCCCATTACGACCACGTTGACCGTGGTGAACGGCAAGGTCGTGCTCGGTAACACTGCTGGATTGACCATCGGTGGCAACGGCAACGACAGCAATCTAATTACGATGCTCGGCACGGTCGCTGATATTGCCGCGGCACTTGATAATTTGGTCTTTGCCCCCACGCCCGATTTTTCGGGTGTCGCGATGATCACGATTGCCTCGAATGACCTTGGCAACAGCGGCTTCGGCGGCGCGCAGCTCGACACCGATACGCTGATCATCAATGTCGCTGCGGTGAACGATCCGCCTGTGAATTCGGTCCCGAACGATCAGGACGCCGGGCTCAACACTCCGTTCGTGTTTAGCGACGCCGCGTCCAATCGCATTTCGGTTAGCGATGTCGATGTCGGCTTCACCAACATGCAAGTCGATCTGGCGGTCACCAACGGGACGCTGACTCTGGGTTCGACCACGGGCGTGGGCGTGACCGGCAACGGCACATCGAATGTGACCATTCAAGGCAACATTGCCTCGATCAACTTCGTGCTCGACAACTTGCGGTTCACGCCCAGCATTGGCTTCTTGGGCGATGCCGATTTTACGATGACCTCGTACGATGCTGTGACCGGCTCGCCGTTGTCCGACACCGATTCCTTCGTGATCCGCGTCCGCGATTCGATTGAAATCTCGGGTAACACGATGTATGTGACGGGCTCGAATATCGACGACATCATGTCGCTCGTGTTCACTTCCAACACGGCCTACACGGTCAACATCAACGGACGCCAACTCTCGGCCGACACGTCCTCCGTACATCTAATTCGTTTCAACGGCGGTCTCGGCAATGATCGGCTCACGATCAATGACTCGGGATTGGCTGCTAGCGCGGTCTTCTCGCCATTAAGCGTGACGTTGACGGCATCCGGTTACGTCGTCGACGGCGATACCACGGAAACCATCACCATCAACGGCTCGGCTGCTGACAACGCGACGTTCAACGATTCGGCCGGCGACGATACTTTCACCGCGACTCGTTCCTACGCGATCATGGTCGGCACTGGCTACACGAACCAAGTGCTCGGTTTCGGTCGCGAGACAGCCAACGCCTCGACGGGTAACGACACGGCCCAACTGTTCGACAGCGCGGGCAACGATCGCTTCACGGCTTACCCGACGGTGTCGTTCTTCACCGGTTCGGGCATCGACTACACAACGAACGGTTTCGATCGCGTCTTCGCCAACGCTTCGACCGGTGTCGATGTAGCGACGTTTGTCGATTCGCCGGGCAACGACACGTACACGACGCGGCCTGCTTATGCCACCTTTGAAGGTCCCGGCTTCAGCCAACGGGCCGACGGATTCGATCAAACGTATGCGTTTGTCGCTGCGGCCAACGTGAGTGGCACCGATCGTGCAATCTATTACGACTCGACCGGCACCGATATTTATTACGCCCTGCAGTACTATTCGTTGATCTACGGCACCGGCTACTTCCACGAGGCGGTCGGCTTCGACAGCTCCGTGGCCTACTCAACCGCGGGCGGGTTTGACTATGCCGTGCTCTTCGACTCTACCGCTAATGACACAGCCACTGGCAGTTACGTGCAGCTGATGATCGTCTCGCCGCTCGGCATGTCCTATTCCGCAGTAGGCTTCGATCAAGCGACGGCTATCTCAAGCTTCGGCGGCACCGACAAGGCCGTGTTTTACGACTCGGCGGGCAACGATCGCTACTACGGGCTGATTACCCACAGTGGGATGGTCGGTCCTGGCTACTTCGTCCAGGCCTACGGCTACAGCGATGCGCGCGCGGTGGGTGGCGCTGGCGGTCAAGACATCGCGATCCTCTACGGTTCCACTGGCAACGACACCCTCACGGGTGCCGGCTCCTCGGCTCAGGTCAAATATCAAAACAACCGCATCACCGGCGTGAGCGGCTTCCGCACCGTGCAAGCGATCGCCGGCAAAGGTGGCGTCGACCGCCGCAGCATCGCTGCCATCGATTACCTCATGCAGGTCTACGGCACTTGGCCGCCGGGTTAGTTCCTGGCGGTGTTAGTTCCTGACAGTGTTAGTCCATGTCGGTGTGATGCGTCGCGGTCAAGTCGTTACGCATCGCCCAGCACATAGTGCCGATAGAAAAACGTCGCGGCTAAGATATAGCCGATCGCGATCACAAACCTCCGCACCCACACGCGATCGAGCCGCTTCGCAATCCGCGCCGCGACAAACGCTCCCGCCGCGGCAGCCACCGCCATCCAGATCGCCAACGGCCAGTGGACCGTCTCGCTAAAGAAGTCCTTGACGACAAACACGGCCACCGCGATGCCGTTGATGCACGTACCGAGCACGCTCTTCAAGCCGTTCATGGCGTGAATATCGGTCAGCCCCATCACGGCCAGGGCGCTCAGCATCAAAATGCCGATGCCCGCCCCAAAATAGCCGCCGTAGATACCAACGACGAATTGAAACGCGACCACGCCGACCATCGTTCCCGCGGCGGGTGCCGCATGGGCCTTACCAATCCCCAGCCACTTGGCGATCTGCGGTTGCAACGTGAACAGCGACGCGGCGACCAGAATCAACCACGGCACCGCGGCCTTGAACGTCTCGGCCGGCAGATTGATGAGCAACAGCGCGCCGACGGCCCCGCCTAACAAACTCGGCGGCATCAACACGCTCACCCAGCGGCGATAGAGCTTCAGATCTTCCCAAAACGCACCGATCGCGCTGATCGATCCGGGGAACAACGCCACGGTGCTCGTCGCATTCGCAATCACCGCTCCGGTCGGCCCCAGCACGCTGTACAAGGCGGGAAACGTCAGCAGCGTGCCGCCCCCGGCCACGGCATTGATCCCACCGGCGAGAAAAGCGCTTCCAAAGAGCAACGCATATTGCACAATTTCGGTCGAAGTCACACTAGCGCTCGCAGCTCCAAGGTCGGAACCATCGCAACAGGCACGGCAGACTAGCACCTCGCCCCGCACGACGCAAACGCTGGACAGGCGTGATCGGGCGAAGCACAATGTCGTCCGCAGCTCCTCTTCGAGGGCTGATTTCTTCGCTGGAGTCCACGCCATGCCGCGCTCGCTGTTGGTCCTGTTCGCACTACTCGGTCTGATCCACTCGGCCGCTCACGCCGCGTCGAAAA
>JAEUIL010000452.1 GCA_016794255.1 Planctomycetaceae bacterium
CGACTCCGCCGGCTCGACCGCCGATGGGTCAAATCCCTATGCGGCAGCCAGGGAAGTCCGTTCCCGCATCGAGCGAGCTCACACATCTCTTGATCTTAGCGGCAGCTTCGAGGGGTATATTACCGATCCAATTCGTCTCGCGGTTGGCGACAGCACATTGTCGCGAATGTCCAACGCCGAGGCCATGGGTTGGAGCCTGGGCATTTCGGTGGCAATCTACTCAGGCGGGGCCGCTCTCGCTCCATTGGCCCCGCAGTCAGCCACGGCGTTGGCTTGGTCGTTAGGGGGCAGGTCTCTGGTCGGCTATACTTCCGTTCAAGCAGGTCTGGGGGCGTTGGAGACTGGTGTTGAGTGGGCCGGCACCCGGCTCTTCGGCTCAGCCAGTGACCGCGCGAACTTCAGCTTCCTCGGCAGTTTCGCCAAGAACACGGCGATCAATTTCGTCACGGGCGGCTTCGCCAAAATCGGTTTCGCCGGGCGGCAAGGCTTGGAGATTCTCGGCGACACGGCGTATGATGTCGGTGTCGGCGGTCAAAGTTTCGGGTCGTCCCTCGCGATGAACACCGTCGGCAGCCTCGGCGGCGAGTTGGTCGGCTGGGGTTTACAGACCGGCGCGAAGCAGATCGCGAGGCAGATCAATTTAACGAATTCACTGGGATACGCTCGGCGAATTGCTAGCCAAACTCAAGTTGAATTGCTACCTTATCGCAGTAGAGCACAATTCAACGGTATAGGAGAAGCCCATCATTTAAATCAGTCGGGAATTCTTGGGCAGTCAGTCACATTTGCGGACGGCATGACCACTCCCCTCGTAGGCGATGCGTTTGGTGATATCGGAAGTCCACATTTCATGGTTCATCGAGGGCTTGAAGCCTTTTTTGACATGTTTCGTCTGGCTTCCTCGGTTAGGGCAAGATACGCCCGCCCAGATGGCCTACTCTTAGGTCAAAGGCCGACGTTTAGCCAGTACAACCGAGCGCTTTATAACTCTTTACTTGACAGTGGAATAGACGCAACTAAAGCTTTACGAATGGTTCAGGCTGCTAAGTCGGAGCAATTTTCCGCCGGATTTCGAGGCGCAGACTTGCTACCATTTATTCCTCGGCGAATGGGCCAGAGAGGTGGATTATGAGCAACGCGATTGAAATGGTCATTCGGCAGTTAAGTGAGATTCCGCTTTTTCGAACCGCCGGGCATTCGTGGATGAAATCCGCGGTGCCATGTGAGATCATTCTTGTAGATAACTGGAGTGACGCTATTTCCGAGCGAGACGGCAAGGCGTCGGGTGCATTCTCGGAAGCCGTAAATCGATTGACCTTGCAGCTTAGCGAGAGTCATCGAAAAGAGTATAGAAAATGGAATGCATATGTTCGCGAAGTTCATGAGGAAATGGGCGATAGTGTATTCAAATCGATTGACCTGGCTGTTGACGCACTTTCTGTTAATGGGATTTCTCCTGGCTTTCGTGAGCAATTAAAGCAATTTGTTCGATGGGACTTTATACATTACGCAATGGAGCAGGTATATTCGAGTCTGGTGACACCGCCGTTTTATACTCATGCTATGGAGATTTACAAATTAGGGCATTTCCCTTGCGGATGGAATGAGGTATTGCCAAACGGGAAAATTTGGGTGTATTGAATGAGGAAGAAACGGCAAACGACGAAATGGTGGCTGAGCTGAAGAGCGACGTGATGCAAGTCAAGTGCGGCAATTCAGCGTGTTCCGCGGAAGGCTGGCCGCAATCACGCATCGCGAGCACTTAGAGCGGATGCTGCTCCACCCATTGTTGCCACACCTTTCTCAACGCCTGCATCAGCTCTCGGGCAAACGCGGGGCAATCATACAACGGCGACGCCAAGCACCGCGGCCGCAGTTGCCGTCGTCACTCGGCCAACCGCGGCAGATCGCTTGGGCACAAGGATGTACGATCCCGCTCACGCGCCGCTATCTCAATGCCGACTCCGCCGGCTCGACCGCCGATGGGTCGAATCCGTATGCGGCAGCCAGGGAAGTCCGTTCCCGCATCGAGCGAGCTCACACATCTCTTGATCTTAGTGGCAGCTTCGAGGGGTATATTACCGATCCAATTCGTCTCGCAGTTGGCGACAGCACATTGGCGAGAATGTCCAACGCCGAGGCCATGGGTTGGAGCCTGGGCATTTCGGTGGCCATCTACTCAGGCGGGGCCGCTCTCGCTCCATTGGCCCCTCAGTCATTTCAAGGGCCGTAGGAATCGCCAAGGACTGTCGTGATGACGGCAGCCTTAGCGAACCTTACCCGTATACCCCGTTCGCGGCGGCGATGCTTGAGCCGCGATCAAACTTGTGCCCTTGCTCGGCCAGCAGTTGCTCGAGCGCGCCGAGGACCAACAGCACGTTGTTCGGTCGAGCCGTGTGACCCATCAGGCCGATGCGCCACGCTTTCCCCTTGAACGCGCCGAGCCCGCCGCCGATTTCGATGCCGAAGCGCTCGAGCAACGCCTTGCGAACCTTGACGTCGTCGATGCCGTCGGGAATGAGCACCGCGTTGAGCATCGGCAGTTGATGCCCCTCGACCGTCGCGTATTTCAGGCCAAGCGCGGTCAGGCCGGCCTTGAGCGCCCGATGGTTGAGCATGTGCCGGGCATAGCAGGCGTCGAGCCCTTCTTCTTGAATGAGTCGCAGCGCTTCGTAGAGCCCGTAGGTCATGTTGATCGGGCCGGTGTGGTGATACACACGGTCAGCGCCCCAATACTTGGCCAACATCGAGACGTCGAGATACCAGCTCTGAACCTTGGTCTTGCGATTGAGCACAACGTCCATCGCACGCGGCGAGAACGAAACGGGGGCCAAACCCGGCGGGCAACTGAGACACTTTTGCGTGCCTGAGTAAATCGCGTCGATCTGCCACTCGTCGACCTTCACCGGCACACCGCCGAGCGCGGTCACGGCATCGACCAAGAGCAACGCTCCGGCATCATGCACCAGCTTGGAAATCTCTTCGATCGGCTGCCACGCGCCAGTCGACGTCTCGGCCATCACGATGCCGACGACTTTCGGCTTGGCCGCGGCGAGGGCGGCCTTCAAATCGTCGGGCGAAAAGACTTCGCCCCAGGGGCGATCGACGCGGGTCACGTTGGCCCCGGCCCGGCCAGCGACGTCGACCATCCGTTCGCCGAAGACACCATTGACGCAGACGATCATCGAGTCGCCCGGCTCGATGAGATTGACGACCGTGCTTTCCATGCCGGCCGAGCCCGTGGCGCTGACCGCCATCGTCATCGGATTGGTCGTCTGAAAGACCTCGCGGAGCATCCGCTGGAGATCGTTCATGATCGTGAGATAGTACGGATCGAGATGCCCGACCGTGTTGGCCCCCAGGGCTCGCAAGACACGCGGATGAATCTCGCTCGGGCCGGGACCCATGAGCACGCGGGCAGGTGGTTCGAGCGGCGGAGCGATGTATGCCATGGGACGGATGAAAGCGGAAGGATGACTGAGGGAATAACGAATGTCGAAGTTCAAATGACGAAAGAATGACGAAGGCTAGAAGTCTAAATGACGAAAGAGAAGCTGAGAACGACATTCGTCATTGAGACTTAGTCATTCGAGCTTCTTTCGGCATTTGAACTTCGTCATTCGTCATTTACTTCTCTTCATCGCGCGCACGATCGCGGCACCCATATCGGCCGGGCTCTCGGCGACTTCGATGTTCGCGGCTCGAAGGGCGGCAATCTTCTCGGCCGCGGTTCCCTTACCACCACTGATGATCGCACCGGCGTGGCCCATCCGCTTGCCGGGAGGCGCGGCCTGGCCAGCGATGAACGCGGCGACGGGCTTCGTCACATGTTCCTTGACGTACGCGGCGGCCTCTTCCTCGGCCGTGCCACCGATCTCGCCGATGAGCATGATCGCCTCGGTCGCCGGATCGTCTTGATACATCTTGAGCAACTCGATCTGCGACGTGCCGACGATCGGATCGCCACCGAGACCGACGCAGGTGCTTTGGCCCAGGCCGACGTTCGACAATTGCCACACGGCTTCGTAGGTCAATGTGCCTGAGCGGCTCATCACGCCGACGGGACCCTTCTTGTGAATGTAACCGGGCATGATGCCGATCTTGCATTCCTCGGGCGTAATCACGCCGGGACAGTTCGGACCGATGAGCACTGACTTGCTGGCCTTCACGCGCGGATAGACCCGCACCATGTCGAGGACCGGCACCCCTTCGGTGATCGCAATGATGACCTGGATGCCCGCGTCGACCGCTTCGAGAATCGCATCGGCGGTGAACGCCGGCGGCACGAAGATCATCGTGGCATTGGCGCCGGTCTTCTCGACGGCCTCGGCCACGGTGTCGAACACCGGCACACCTTCGATCGTCTCGCCACCTTTCCCCGGCGTCACGCCACCGACCATCTGCGTGCCGTACTCTTTGCAACCCTTGGTGTGGAACTGGCCCACCTTGCCCGTGATGCCTTGGCAAATGACGCGGGTCGACTTGTTGATCAGAATGCTCATGGGGGGGCGGGTGTTTAGTGTTTAGTGTTTGGTGTTTGGTGTTTGGTGTTTGGTTGCTGGTAAGGAGAAGTTGATTGTGGGGCAGTGCCGGGGGGATTTTACTAACCACCAGCCACTAACCACTCTTCACTCCTACTTCGCGGCGGCCACGACTTTCTTCGCGGCGTCGGTCAGACCTTCGGCACTGATGATGTTCAGCTTGCTGTCGACCAGCAGCTTGCGGGCCTCGGCCACTTCGGTTCCTTCGAGACGCACCACGAGCGGCACCGTGAAAGTGACCGTCTTGTAAGCTTCGATGATGGCCGACGCGATCGTCGTGCACCGCATGATGCCGCCGAAGATGTTGACCAGCACGGCCTTCACGTTCTTGTCGGCCAAGATGATCCGGAACGCCTCGGTTACTTGCTGCACGTTCGCACCGCCGCCGACATCCAAGAAGTTAGCCGGCATCGCACCGTGCAACTGAATGATGTCAAGCGTGCTCATCGCTAGGCCCGCACCGTTGACCAAGCAACCGATCGTGCCGGTCAGCTTAACGTAGCTCAGGCCGGTCTCGGCCGCTTTGACCTCGGACGGCTCTTCTTCCGACAAGTCGCGGAGTTCGAGCAGATCTTTGTGCCGGAACAGGGCGTTGTCGTCGAACGTGACCTTGGCGTCGAGCGCCATAAGTTCGCCAGCCTTGGTGACGACCAGCGGGTTGATCTCGACCATGCTGCAATCATATTTCACGAACACGCGGCAGAGCCCTTTCATCAGCCGCTCGGCCGAGGCGACGCTTGCGCCGGTGATGCCCAGCTTCTTGCAGAGCTTGCGCACCTGAAAGCTTTGCAGCCCCAGGTCGGGATCGAACGCCTCTTTGAAAATCTTCTCGGGCGTTTCGGCGGCGACCTTTTCGATCTCGACGCCACCTTCGCTCGACACCATCAGGATGGGGCCATGCGAGCTGCGATCAACGACAATGCCCAGGTACAATTCGCGGGCAATCTCGCAACCGGCTTCGACCAGCACTTGGTTGACGAGCTTGCCGTCGGGGCCGGTCTGGATCGTGACCAGTTCTTTGCCCAAGATGCGGCCCGCGACCTCGGCGGCTTCCTTGGCACTCTTGACGAGCTGCACGCCGCGCTGGGCCGAGTTGTCTTTGATCGTTCCTTTACCGCGGCCACCGGCATGAATCTGGGCCTTCACGACGGCAATCGCACCGCCGAGGGTGGTGAACGCCGCCCCCGCCTCTTCCGGCGAGCGAGCGACGATGCTTTGCGGGACAGCGACCCCCTCGTTGCGGAGAATCTGCTTCGCTTGGAACTCGTGTATTTTCATGGATTTGCGACTCGACGAGCAACGGCAAGAGGTGGGCGAAACGCGGATTATAGGAGTCGACGAGCGTGGGGGTCAAGGATGGGAAACGAGGTAATGCGGGCGAGAGTCGCTCGAGACGGGCATAGCAGTCCCGAACAAGTCCGCGCAGTTCCGGCGAGAGCGAGGGGAAGTTCACCACGGAGACTCGGAGGACACGGAGGAGGCACGGAGAGGCGAGATGTTTTTTAGGGGTTAACCCATTCGGAATCTGCACAACTCACAAACTCTTTTTCTCATCTGCTTCTCCTGTATTATCTCCGTGCCCTCCTTGCCCTCCGTGTCTCCGTGGTGACTCTGCCTTTCGCCGTACGCTTTCACCTTCCATCTGACGCAAGTAAACTTGCAAAAGTCTGTCCTTTGCGTGACCATGCCGGAACTTCGCAGACTTGTTCCGGCCTACGCCTTTCAAGAGGATTGCCTCATGCCCAATACCATCCGCCTTCATCGTGTGCTGCGTGCTCCGCCGGAACGTGTCTATCGAGCATTCCTCGATGCTGACGCGATGGCCAAGTGGCTGCCGCCCAATGGCTTCACGGGCAAGGTGCATCATCTCGACGCCACCGTCGGCGGCACGTATCGCATGTCGTTCACCAATTTCAACAACGGCCAGAGCCATTCCTTTGGCGGCACGTTTGTGGAACTCGTGCCGCACGAGCGGATTCGCATCGCAGATCGATTCGACGATCCGAACTTGCCCGGCGAGATGCAGAAGACCGTCACGCTGCGAAAGATCTTCTGCGGCACGGAACTCAACGTCGTGCAAGAAGGCATTCCCGACGTGATTCCGCCCGAGGCGTGTTATCTCGGCTGGCAAGAATCGCTCACGCTGCTCGCGAAACTGATCGAGGCTGAGATACCGGGTTAGCGGAGGAGAAAAGAGCAGAGTTCACCACGAAGTCGCGGAGAAGGCACGGAGCCTTTAGCGTTATGGGGCGATCGCTCTCGATCGAAGTCGCTTCTTTAGCAGCCGGGGCGGACCAGGAGACGTCATGTCGGTTCAACGAATGGACAATGTCGGCATTGTGGTCGCAGACCTCGACGCCGCGATTGATTTCTTCACCGAGTTGGGCCTAGAACTCGAAGGAAGAGCCCCCATCGAAGGCGACTGGGCCGATGGTGTCACGGGACTAAAAGGGATGCGTGTGGAGATCGCCATGCTGCGCACGCCCGACGGTCACAGCCGGCTTGAATTGTCTCGGTTCCTGGCCCCGCCGGTGGTCGCGGATCATCGCACCGCCCCCGTGAACACGTTGGGCTATCTCCGTGTGATGTTCGCTGTCGACGACCTTGACGCCACGCTCGCCCGGCTCGAAAAACGCGGCGCGACAGTCGTCGATAAGGTCGTTCAGTACCAAGATATCTATCGCCTCTGTTACATCCGCGGTCCCGAGGGAATTCTTATCGGGCTCGCACAAGAGATCGGCGCGGTGCCTTCTCGATGAGTTTGGCAATAGGTGACTATTTATCGGGAGTGGAACAACGTTAGCGTTTGTACTCGCGGCGACTAATCTGAAACTGAATGAGTTGGCAAATTGCTCTACGTGAACCTTCGCTGAGAGTTCGATTGGTCGACCCAAGATCACAACTGGTCGAAAGAAGTCTCCGTGATTGCAAGTCGGCCTACCTTGAACGTGAAAGGATATCTCAGTTGGTGGCCGCTGGTGAGTCGCAAGCCGAATTGCCCGTGCGTTAGATCGAGCCCCTTAGACCATCTGGCGCGAGTTGCGGGGCAACTCGACAGCAGGCGACAACTTGGTTTGCACAGCACACCGTTTGGCCCAACAACGGCGACATGTCCTGGAAAGGTTCCGGACGCGTTCGCTTTTGCTCGTCACCTCGGCGCGGCTAAATGATACTGCAGCACTACAATCGCCCGGCTCGGTCGAAGGTGGCGAAGAATAGTGCATGAGCCGATTGCTGGTTGGCTTCGTGCGTTGGAGTGGCTTTCCGCGACGACGTGGAAAGATTGACGAAAAAGCCTTGCGCGAGAAGCTGATCCAGCGGCACGCCTG
>JAEUIL010000467.1 GCA_016794255.1 Planctomycetaceae bacterium
GAACGCGCGTTAGCGCCGGGTTGAAAATGCTCCAGGCATAGACTGAGCCGATACACAGGTGAATCGCGATCGAGGCCGGGGGGACTTTCCAACGGTTGAAGTCCGGCGCGGCGACGATCCGAGATTTGGAGAAGAACGACACGGTGACGTGAGTGGCGAGAGGGAGATGCGAGACGACGCGAACCACCACACGATACTCGATTGCGTCGCGTGTGTGCCATGCCCACGTCTTCGTGGGCATGCGTCTTCCCGGGTTCACATGGCCACGAAGACGTGGCCATGGCACGCAATCGTTTCACAGTTGAAACGAACTATGCATAGCGGCGTAGCTGCTTGAGTGCGAACGTCAAATCGTCCGGCAGCGGAGCGGAGATCGTGAGCGGCTCAGCGGTCGAGGGATGCGTGATCGCCAAACTCTCGGCGTGCAGCGCAAGTCGGTCGAGTTGCGGCGGCTCGACGTCGCGTGTGGGGCGATAGTTGCGTTTGAACTGCGAGAGGAGCAGCGGCGCGGCACTGCCGTAGAACGGGTCGCACACAATCGGCGAGCCCAGCGTGGCCATGTGAACGCGCAACTGATGCGTCCGCCCGGTGCGTGGTCGCAACTGCACCCAAGCCCAGCGGCCGCGCCACTCTTCGAGCACTTCGTAATCGGTCTGCGATTCCGCCCCGCGATGTCCGACGATCATGCGGCCACGTCGACGCGGATCATCGGCGAGCGGAGCGTCGATCGTGCCGGTCGTCGACTTCGGCGTGGGCGAGACGAGCGCGACATACGTCTTGGCCACGGTCCGCTCTTCAAACTGCCGCGCGACGTGATTCAAGGCCTCGCGATGCTTGGCGAACAAGATCACGCCACTCGTGTCGCGATCGATGCGGTGGACGTTGGACCACTCGGCATGGCCTGCTTCGTGAACTAGATCGACGAGATTGGCCAACTCATGATCCCAACGATCGCGCACCACGAGCAACCCGCTCGGCTTGGCGAAGGCGACGATCGCCTCGTCTTCGTAGATCACCAGTGGCAACATGAGAATCCGCTGAGCCGAGAGCGAGGGCAACAAGGTACGCGCGAAACCGCAAGCGAAGGGCGGACACGATTCAACTCGAAAAGTGTCGTAGCTCGCTGGCGGTTTCGCGCCTTCACCCTACGTGCGTTGCCCCGCGGATTCAACACCCCTTATCGCGGCGCGAGCGGACTCGGCGTTTGCGGCGCGGTCGGAGTCGGCAGCAAGCCCGAGCCGGCGCTCGTGGGCTGAGTCGGTTCCGGCTCGTCGCTGTAGAACAACGTCGAGTCTTCTTGCGTGATCTTCGAGCCCAACGTTTGGCAACCGAGTTCGACGCGAATCTTGTGCTGGCCCGCGGTAGTCGCCCGGGCTTTGACGCGATACAGCATCTCGCCGTTCTGGGGGAGTGACTTCGTCGGCCGAATCGTGACCACGCCCGAGCCGATTTCACCCGCTCCGCCGTCGACCTGTGTCGGCTCGATCCCTTCGGAGAAGTATGCGATCAGTTCCAGCCCCTCGGCCATGCCGGTGCCCCGGTTCTTCACGCGGATTTCATACGTGACCGGCTGACCGAGCGCGATTGGGCCGGGCGAGTCGGTCACCTCGAGCGTCAAGTCGGGGTACGCGGCGACGTTGGTCGTCACTTCGCCGTTGCTCAGCAATTCGCCTTCAGCCACGGCATTGGTCACGACACGTTGAGCGCCACCGGTTCGCAACACGGTCTTGAAGTACAGGACCTGTTCGCCACCGGCCGGCAGTTGATCGAGCTTCCACGTAATCTCGTTGCGTTGCGGCAAGTGTTGTCCTTGCTGGGCAATCGTGAGCGGCTCGGCGCCGTTGGGCAGAGCCGTCGTAATATGCACGTTCTTGGCCGGGGCGTCGCCCGGGTTCTGCACGCGAATCTCGTACTGAGCCGGCACTCCGGCGAGCACCTGCCGCGGACCGTTCACCGCCACCCGCAACTCGCCGCGACGCACCCGGACCGGGTACTGTGTCGCAGTCTTGAGATCGCCGTCGGCCGTGGCCTCGGCTTGAATCGTGACTTGGCCGTTCTGACGCGGCACGAGTTCGATCTCGACCGAGCGACTTGCGCCTGCCGTGAGGGTGCCCAGGTTTTGACTCGCGGCTTGCCCTTCGCGCGGATCAAGCGGCAGCAAGTAGATCGTGGCGTTCTCGGCGTTGCCGTTGCCCGGGTTGGACACGGTCAGTTTGTACATTTGCGGTTGACCGTAGATCACCTCGGTCGGACCCGAAATGTTCAACTGCAACCGCGGCTCTTCGACTTCGACGAGCGCTTGCGCCCCGGCCGGCGAGCAGATCCATTGCAGCTTGAGATCGAACGGCTGACTTTGCCGCGGAACGAGTTTCAGCGCGAGATCGAGTTTCGCTTGCGGAGCGACGCGATCGATCCGCCACTCGAGACCCGGTTGAGTTGGATCGGTCGACGCCGCGGCGAGGCCCGAGCCGGCTTGAGCATCGCGGAGTTCAACGCCGCTCGGCAAACCGACCAGCACCAGCACGTTCTCGGCCGCCTCGTCGCCTTGGTTGCGAACGGAGACGTTGTAGATCGCTTCCTTGCCGACGGTCACCCGCCGGGCACCGGTCGCCTCGACGGTCAACTGCGGTGCGCGACGTGTGAGCACCAGCCGATTGTTACCCACGACGGGAGCCGGTGACGCGACCGGGCGCGGAGTAGCGGCAGGAGGTGCAGCCAACACGGGTTGCGGCTCGGGTTGGGATTCTGGCTCGGCGACAGGCACCGGTTGCGGCTGGACGGGTTCCACCTTGCGCGGCACAACGTTCTCGGGGAGCAGCTCGCCCGGGGTGATCGTCTCGACCCGTTTGGGCAGCGAGGCGGTGCGCGGCGTGGCCGGCGGTTGTGAGTTGACTGTTGACGGCTGAGATTCGACCGGGTTGCGATTCGACGGACCTGTGGCGGCGCGGACCGCGGGACGAGCGATGGTTTTCCGCGCTGTGTTCGACGTGCCCGGCGAGGTCGACTTGATCGGCTGCGTGTCGGCCACCGGAATCACGGCCTCGTCGCGAATCGCGCCAAACGGATTGAATGGCTCACTTCCGGCGCTCTTCGGCTCGACCGGATTGGTAGAGTTGTGGGGAGCCGCGTAGCGCGACGCTGTCGCCGAGTTGGCGGCGGGCCGCGTCGGCCCAAGGTACGGCGACTTGATCCGCGTCGGCGAGGTTTTCGCTGACGATTGCACCGGCGGACGTACGCCGCGCGGCTTCTCGGGCGGATACTGAGCGCTCGCCACGAGACCCGTGATCAGGACCACCACACCGCTCAACGCGAAGATTCGATTCATGTTCGCTACTCCCGGCCGAGGCTCCACCGCTTGTGGCTGACGATCGCGAACGGCCGGGCAGCATTGCCAGCACACGCTCAACGACGCAGCGCACGAAAGTCTCTGTGGGGCGTCTTTCTCGCCTTGTCTGATGGTATCGTCATGGTCGAACGTTCCGGTTGAGTCGAAACGGCAGGATTTTGCAAATATGTCGATTACGTTGAGTTTAACGGCGATGGCAGTGCTGGCGGCGATAGTTCTCGTGGAGGCGCGAAACCGCAAGCGAAGGAGAGAGTCGTTTGACTACGGGGAGTCGGTAGCTCGCTCGCGGTTTCGCGCTCACCGTTCAAAAAAGAACGCCGGATGACGATCCGCGTTGGGTCCCGCGGGTACATCATCCGGCGCGTGCGATGTAGCAGCGATTCGCGAACTCACGAACCGCAGAGTCGACCGTCCGTCATTAGTTGAACTGCTGAGTCCAGAACACGCGGCCACCGGGGCCTTGATAGGCTCCCACACCCAAGCGGCTGTAACGCGAGCCGAGGATGTTCGCGCGATGGCCCGAAGAATTCATCCACGAGCGAATCACTTCCTCGACGGTCTCTTGACCCAAGGCAATATTCTCGGCCACCGGATAGTTGCCGTGACGCAGCGAACCACTGTTGGCCATCCACGCCGTGTGTCGACGAGCGGTCGACATCAGCCGGTTGTCCACGGCCAGCGGCGGCAGCCCATACCGGGCACGCTGAGCGTTCGTGGCTTCGACCAGCAGCTGCTCGATCGCGATCAACTGTGGGTCACTAAACACGTCAGTGCTGGATTGCACCGGCTCGGCACGCACGGCACTGAACGCGAGCAAACCCAACAAGGTGGCAAGGAAACTTGACTTAACCATCATGAACTTCCTCCTCAAGAGACAAAACGACTTGCCGACGCGTCACCAACCGTGGTGGCTGTCGGTGCCCGGGTCCATGGCAGTGAACCTCCCGCAGAAATGCGGCGCGCGATCCGAGCGCTGCGACTGGCCAAGCGGTTCGCGACACACCTCGACGAGGGAGCCGGACCGATTTGCCGTCGGGTTCACGGCACGTTGCCCACGCCCAAACCGCAGCCCACTCAGACTGCCTCGCAACGCCAGCTCGATCCGCAGATCGGCCGACAGGTTTCGGGGGACGACGTGTAGCGTTCCTAAGGAACGATGTCTCACGTGCCTCACCGCGACGGAAACGATCCGCCGGACAAGACCCACTCGACAAGGGATCGAACAGCGTGCCTGCACCAACCACAGGAGAGGCCGACGCACTGAGGCGATCAAAAACGCGTACTTTGATAACGAGGGTGAACGATGCAGATTCGCCTTGCAGGCCGGTTCACGAACCACGCGAACACGCCAAACAAGGTGGAAACCCCGGCGGTTTCCTCGTTGCGAGTCCCCCTAGGATCGTTGTCTACGATGCCGGCAACAACCGCCTGATTTGGTGACCGACTGGCCTCTGGTAGAGGGGGGTGGCTTGTTGCCGGGTGATCTGATATCACTTTCGGGTCTGTAAGTGTAACGCGAAACACACCATATCCCTCTCTGAATCCCTGAGGAGACCTCCGAGATGTCGATGTTTATCGGCGAAGCCCTGACGGGCGACGGCAATGAAGTGTCCCACATCGATCTGTTGATCGGTGACAAGAATGGCCCCGTCGGCGTGGCGTTTGCCAATGCCCTGGCTCGTCAGAGCGAAGGTCACACGAACCTGTTGGCCGTATTGACGCCGAACTTGGCGGTCAAGCCGGCGACGGTGATGGTCACCAAGGTCACGATCAAAGGCATGCGTCAAGCCGTGCAAATGTTCGGACCGGCGCAAGCCGCCGTCGCCAAGGCCGTCGCTGACTCGGTCGAAGCGGGCGTGATTCCGAAGAACAAGGCCGAAGATTACGTCATCGTCTGCGGTGTGTTCATTCACCCGGCCGCCGAAGACAACAAGAAGATCTACGACTACAACTACGAAGCGACCAAGATGGCCATTGCCAACGCGATGGGCAACAAGCCGTCGGCCGACGAGATGCTCGCCGGTAAGAACGCCGATCACCCGTTCAAGGGTTTCTAAGCGTTCGCTCGATTCGTTTGACTTACGAAAGCCCCGGGTCGAAGCGATCGGCCCGCGGGCTTTTTTCGTCCACTCCCATGAGCGAAAATCATCCATTTCGTAGCCGAACTCGCCAGAGTTCGGGCGATTTCTTCCCTCACCGACTGCCCGAACTCTGGCGAGTTCGGCTACAGAGTGCCAGCCATGGAACGTCGCAAGATTCTCGTGCAACTCGATACCGACGCTCAGCCGAGCGTGTTCGACTCGGTCGTGGCCGTCGATTCGCATGTCGATCAACTGTTTCGCCACGCGAATATCACGCCGGAGAATGTCGTCGGATTGGTCCACGGGGCGATTTTCACCCGCGGGTCCGAGGAGCTGCATTACACAGCGTTGTTCTTGGGCGGTTCGGATGTCGTGGCTGCCGAACGAGTGTTCGAGGTGGTGAAGAAGACGTTCTTCGGCCCGATGCGGGTCTCGGTGATGTTCGATCCCAACGGGGCCAACACCACCGCCGCAGCCGCCGTGTTGGCCGCTGGCAAGCATGTGCCACTGGCCGGTGCGACCGCCACGGTCCTTGCCGCGACCGGTCCCGTCGGTCAACGGGCAGTGCGGTTGTTGGCTCGTGAAGGGGCCACGGTGCGCGTTGCATCGCGCACGCTCGATCGCGCTCAGGCGGTGGTCGACGCCGTTCGCTCACGGGTTCCCGATGCGAAGTTGCAGGCCATCGCCACCAGCGACGATGACTCGACCGCGGCTTCACTCGATGGCGCAAGTGTCGTGATCGCGGCCGGTGCGGCGGGCAAAACGCTCGTGACCGAGCCCGTGCTCAAAGCTGCGTCGGCGCTCCGCGTAGCGATTGATCTCAACGCCGTTCCGCCGGCCGGGATCATGGGCGTTGGCGTGATGGACAAGGCCAAGTCGCTCGGGTCGCTGACCGTGTACGGGGCGATTGGTGTCGGCGGCACGAAGATGAAGATTCACAAGCAAGCCATTCGCAGCTTGTTCGAGGCGAACAACCGCCTGCTCGACGCCGAAGAGTTGTACGAGATCGGCCGGGGTGTCTAGTCCCGCCCGCCCCCCAACCTCAAATAACGGCCCGGTCCGCAACGTGGTCGCCCGGCCCGTTGACACCCACCCCCGATGGTCTAGAATACGTGGTTTGCTTCGTCAATTATGCGATTTTTGACCAGGAGCCGAGCCGTTGGAGACCGCTGTTCAGAAGGCTGATGTCCTCATCGAGGCGATGGAGTGGATACGACGATTCCGTGACAAAGTAACCGTCATCAAGCTCGGCGGTAGCGTCATGGAGCAACCCAACGCCCTGCGGCATCTGCTGCTGGACATCATCTTCATGGAAACGGTCGGTATGCGGCCGGTGGTGGTGCATGGCGGCGGAGCGGCGATCAGCCGGGCGATGGAAGCCGCCGGTCTCACGCCGCGCTGGGTGCAAGGGCGTCGCTACACCGACGAAGCCACGCTTGAGATTGTCGAGAAAATCCTGGCGGGCGAGACCAACGAGTACATCGCCGGCCGGATCGAGGAACTCGGCGGTCGCAGCGCTCCGCTCAACTTCCGTCGCATGCTCAATGTGTTGTTCGGCGAGCGGACCATGCTCCCGGGCGAACCGAAAGCCGACGGCACGCCGGGCGAGCCGCTCGACTTGGGTTTCGTCGGCGAGGTGACCCGCGTAGATCGCACGACGATCGAGAACCTCTGCCATGCCGGCGTGGTGCCCGTGATTCCGTCGATGTGCATCGACGCGAAGGGACAGAAGTTCAACGTCAATGCCGACACCGCGGCGATGGCGGTCGCTCAGGCGCTCGGTGCGGAAAAGCTCGTGTATCTGAGCGATGTCAACGGCGTGCGTCGCGACAAGAAGGACCCGGACTCGTTGATCCAGTCGCTCACAGCGGCCGAGGCCCGTGAGTTGATCGCTTCGGGCGTGATTGACGCGGGCATGATTCCCAAGGTCCAGGCCTGTCTCGACACGCTCGACCGTGGCGTCCGCAAGGTGCACATCATCGACGGTCGGCTGCGTCACTCGCTGTTGCTCGAAGTGTTTACCAGCTCAGGCGTGGGGACCGAATTGGTCAAACAACGCTAGCCGTCCGGTTCGCGCGTTTGGCGAGCCGCTGGCGATTGGCGAACCTCACGGCGTCTGATTGCGTCCTTTGTTCTTTCCCTGAAACATCAACCGCCCTCATTTAGCGAGTTTGAGCCATGGCCAGTGCGGCAACGTCGAGTTCGGCCGAGACGATCGAGCTGTTCAAGAAGTACGTCATCGCCAACTACAATCGTTACCCGGTCTGCTTGGTCCGTGGCGAAGGCTCGTACGTCTGGGACGCCGAGGGGAACAAGTATCTCGACCTGTTCCCGGGCTGGGGTTGCAACCTGCTCGGCCATTGCCCCGAGCCGGTCGTCCGCGCGGTGCAAGAGCAGGTCGCAACGCTCATCCATGTGCCGAACACGTGGTACATGGAAGCTCAAGGCCTCTGGGCTCAAGCCCTGTCGACACGCAGCTTTGGCGGGCAGGCGTTCTTCTGCAACTCCGGAGCCGAGGCGAACGAAGCCGCGATCAAACTCGCCCGTCTCGCGACACCCAAGCAGCGTTACAAGATCATCACGTTCGAGAACAGTTTCCACGGCCGCACGTTGGGCGCGCTGACCGCGACGGCTCAACCGAAATATCACGAAGGCGTGGGGCCGTTGGTCGCGGGGTTTGTCTATGCTCCGTTCGGCGATCTCGACGCCGTCGCCAAGCTGATCGATGGCGAGACCGCCGCGATCATGATCGAGCCGATCCAGGGCGAGGGGGGCGTAAACATTCCGCCCCCGGGTTTCCTGCAAGGGCTTCGCAAACTGTGCGATGACCACGGCCTGTTGCTCATCTTCGACGAAGTGCAGACCGGCTGCGGACGGACCGGCCACTGGTTTGGCTATCAACACTTTGGCGTCACGCCCGACATCATGACCTTGGCCAAAGCGCTCTGCGGCGGTATCGCGGGCGGTGCCATGTTGGCCAAGCCCGAGGTGGCGAGCAGCTTGCGACCTGGCACCCACGCGGCCACGTTCGGCGGCAATCCGATCGCGGCCCGGGCGGGTGTCGCGGCAATCGAAATGATCGAACAAGAAAACCTGCTCGACCAGGGCAAGCGGATCGGCGACATTTTCCGTCAACGGTTCACCGAGTTGCAGCGTTCCTGCGATCTGATTCGCGACGTGCGCGTGCTTGGCACGATGATCGGCATCGAGTTGTCGCTCGACGGAGCGCCGATCGTCAAAGCCGCGCTCGAGCGGAAGTTGCTGATCAACTGCACGCACTCGACCGTGTTGCGGTTGCTGCCCGCGTTGAACTTGACAGATGCCCAGGCTCACGAAGGTTGCGACATTATCGCCGAGTGCATTAAGAATCACCGGTAGATAACTCCGTAGCCGAACTCGCCAGAATTCGGGATGAAGCTTGGCGAAGTTCGTTCTCTCGATTTGTTCAAAATGACCCGCAGTTGGTAAGAGCCCGAACTCTGGCGAGTTCGGCTACGGAAGACAGTGTTCGTTAAGGTTTCTTGCTATGCGACATCTCATCACCCTAGCCGACCTAAAGAGCTCCGAGGTCGAACGCATCTTCGCGATCAGCGAGGATCTCAAATCGAAGTTCGAGCAAGGTCTGCGCGAGCCGCTGCTGCCGGGTCGGGTGATGGCGCTGCTCTTCGAGAAGCCGTCGCTACGCACTCGAGTCAGTTTCGAGGCGGCGATCACGCACCTGGGCGGCAACGCGATGTTCTTGGGCGACGACGTCGGCTGGAACAACGGTCGCGAATCGCTCGCCGATTTTGGTCGCGTGCTGAGTCAGTACGTCGACGTGATCGTGATGCGCACCAAGTTGCATCAAAGCGTGCTCGACCTCGCCAAGTTTGCCGACTGTCCAGTGATCAACGGTCTGACCGATCTCGATCATCCGTGCCAAGCGCTGGCCGACATCTTTACGATGCGCGAAGTCTTTGGCTCGCTCGCCGGATTGAAGCTGACGTTCGTGGGCGACGGCAACAACGTCGCTCGGGCCTTGGCCCGCTGCTGCGGTAAAGTCGGCATGAAGTTTCATCTCGCCACGCCGCCGGGCTACGAGTTTGACGCGAAATTCGTCGCCAGCTTGAAACAGGATGTGCCGCAGCTCGAACTGACGATGGACAACGATCCCGGCCGTGCGGTGCGTGATGCCCAGTGCATCTATACCGACGTCTGGACCAGCATGGGGCAAGAGTCGGAAATGGAAGCCCGACGCAAGATCTTCGCCCCGTTCCAGGTCAACGCCAAGCTCATGGCGCAAGCCCCGGCCGACGCGATTTTCATGCACTGCTTGCCGGCCCGGCGTGGCGAGGAAGTGACCGACGACGTGATCGACGGTCCGCAAAGTCGCGTGGTTCAAGAAGCGGCGAATCGCATGCACGCTCAAAAGGGTGTGCTCGCGTGGTTGTTGCGACGGTCGTAAGGCATGGCTTTGTGATGAAAGCGAGTCGTGAGGGCATGGGACGTTATCGTGTGCCATGCCTACGTCCGCGTAGGTATGCTTCCCGGTGAAGGCCCATGTCCACGAGGACGTGAACATGGCACACATCCATCACGGTATCACGATCTGTAAGCGAGCTGAGCATGTCACGAACTTTCCGCTGGTTGACGTGTCTCGCGCTGCTCGGTGCCTTGGTCATGAACGTTGCCGA
>JAEUIL010000496.1 GCA_016794255.1 Planctomycetaceae bacterium
GAACCTGGGCGTGAACGTAGCGCTCGAAGGACGCGTCGGCGGGCGGCTCGACTTGCTCAAGAGCATGGACACGCTCCGCCGCAATATGGACAACAGCGGCCTGATGGACTCGATGGACGAGTTCAACCTCCGGGCCTACGACATGATGACCAGCGAGGCTGCCCGCAAGGCGTTTGATCTGACGCTCGAGCCGCAGCATGTGCGCGAACGGTTCGGCAATCACCGCTTTGGTCAGCGCGGGCTGATGGCTCTGCGGCTGGTCGAAGCCGGTTGCAGCTTTGTGACCATGGTGTGGGAGAATCCCTCGCCGCCGGGCACCAGCATTCCGGTCTACGGCAGCTACAACTGGGACTCGCACGCCGTGAATTGCGACTTGTTCAAGGAAGCCCGCGAGTGGCGGTTTGCGTACTACGATCAGGCCGTGACGGCGCTGATCGAAGGACTGTACGAGCGCGGTCTCGACAAGAAGACGTTGGTCGTGATCACCGGCGAGTTCGGTCGCACGCCGCGCGTCAATCCGGCGGTCGGCACACAGACGAAAGTCACGCAGCCAGGCCGCGACCATTGGCCGGGCGCGATGTCGTTCATCGTCTCAGGTGGTGGCATGCGGACGGGCCAAGTCATTGGTGCCACCAATGGCAAGGGCGAGTACCCGGTCGATCGCCGCATGACGCCCAACGATCTCTGGTCGAGCATCTACCGCCACTTGGGCCTCGATCAGAACCACGCGTTCCTCGACCACGCCGGTCGTCCGACGCTCGCGTTGCCATACGGGAACCCGATTCCCGAGATGAACGCCGTCGCGTAGTATCAATAGAATCCATCACGCTCGGCGTGATGTGAAATTCGTTCGATGTGCAACGTGTGTTTCCCATCGCACGCCAATCCGGCGTGCTGAGGCTTCAGGATCACGCGGAGCGTGATCGATACTATTGCTCGAAGCCGTCCATACCCAGCCGGGTCTTCAACTCTTCAAAGAGCCGATAGAAATCTTCACTCGACGAGTGCACGTGCTCGGCTTCGGTGATGAACTTCATCTGTTCTTTCCGAATAATGCCGTGTTGGGCAAAGATTTCTTCAAACGGCTTCAAATTCTCGCCGTAGACGATCAGCATCTTGTGCTCGTCGAGTTGCACCTCGAACGGAATGTTCGGGTTCAACACCGCGATGCCCGTGCAACCGTCGTCGAGCAGCATCTCTTCATAGTCACAGAGAATGCTCTTCAGCACCGGCATGTCGATGTTTTCGCGGTACAGATCGGTGTGTCCGCGACGGGTGCTGTGATGGCTGGTCTCGAGCACCACGTCGACCTCGCCGCCGAGCGGCTCGAGCAAGTCGAGGAACAGGTCGAACAGCCGTTGGCTCGTGGCCGAGGCCATGATGACCGGCACCGAGGCCTTGTTCTCTTCATCGCGATAGACGTCGTGGCGGTAGCCCTGAGTCGGCACGACTTGCAGATCGTACGACGGACGCACGGCGTCGGTCAGCACAAAGTCGCCATAACGGACGATGCCCAGGTGGGCTTCGAGTTCTTCTTCGCTCAGGCGTTCGAAGCTGCTCTGTTGAGTCGGAGCGGCTTGGCCATCGCGGAAGACGTTACGGAAGAAACGCTTTAAGAACCCCATGCAACACCTGTTTGGGTCAACCTTTGGGCAAGCGACGCGATGGCGGCGAGGCGATCACGCAGCAGCGGCGATTAATGTTTGGTTTCCAGTGCGGCGAACCGCGCTGGTTGGGTAACGGAAACGACACGTCTTCTCAGAGCCATCGTGTCGCTGTGGGTCATTCGTGTCCCGGGCAACTCTAGGTTATGTGCCGAACGTCCACCCGCTCGACTCGCTTTCGCCGCCGGGTTTTCGCCTCAGCGGGCAGTCGTCGTGAGCGTGATCGGCAACGTCGTCACAACCGTCAGGAGCGTTCGTCGGCGCGATTCACTGCAGGATTCTACGGCCCGCGAGCGGTGATCGGCGTCGCACGTCTTCTCCACTGAAACTTACCACCGGACTTGAGCCATCTCACGGCGCGGAACCGTGATTCGCCGAAGTTTTTGAGCCGCCGAAGACGGGCGACGACGATGGCGAAAACTCTCCGGGCCAACGAGCTAGCTCGCTGCGGGGGCAGCCCTGCCGCCAACACAAAAAGGGCCGAGACTTGGCACTCCGCGTCGACATCACTGCGACGACTGGTCCCGACCTAACTGGCTACGTAAGATCCCCACAGTCGGTTCGATCTTTTCATCTGGTATATTGAACCAGCTTCGCTATCACCGCCAGCAAGATCGGCACAATCGACCATGTCGCACTCACTCATTCGCTTCGCAGTCGTCTGCCTCTCCGGCCTGATGTTCATGCTGGGATGCAGTCCCACCGCACCGCCGAATTCGGGCGTGGCGGTCAACTCCACAGCGTC
>JAEUIL010000525.1 GCA_016794255.1 Planctomycetaceae bacterium
GACGAGTTGCTCGCGGTGAACACGTTTCGCCACACGATGCCCGAGGCGAGTCATGCGAGCGACATCTGGCCGCCGATTCTATGGCTGTGCGGCTTGGTGTTCTTAGGCGACGTGTTTATCCGCCGCGTGCAAGTGTCGTTCGCTTGGGTGCCCGCGGTGAGTAAACGTTTGCGCGATCGCTTGCTACGTCGGCAGACCGTCGACGCGCCGGCGCATTTGGATCGTCTGCGGAGTCGCAAGCAAGCGGTGAGCGAGTCGCTCGCCGCCCGCAAAGCGTCGACGACGTACGAGCCGTCGCCGACGTCCGATCTCAGCAGCTCACCTACCGCCGAGTTGCCGCTCGAAGGCGGCTCATCACCTGCGCCACCCGCCGCACCCTCCATCAAACCGGCTCCCGGCCTCGCACGGACGAACAAGCCCGAGGAAGAAGACTACACGAGTCGCTTGCTGAAGGCGAAGAAGAAGGTCTGGGACGAGCGGGAGAGGAAAGACTCATAGTCAGCGAAGATTGCAGGCAGAAGTGAACCACAGAGGCACAGAGGACACAGAGAGGAAGAAGAGGTAAGAGAGCGTGGTAAGTGATTGATGACAACTCTATGAAACTACGAGGTCATGCTCCCTGCCTTTCGTGCCTCAGGAACTGAATCTATTCATCAACAGTCAACCACCAAACACGTTTCTCTCCTCTTCCTCTCTGTGTCCTCTGTGTCTCTGTGGTTAATCTTTCTCCCTCTCCTCTCACCGCCACCATGTCCGCCGCGCTCACCGGTCGTCTCGCACCATCGCCTACCGGAGCGCAGCACCTGGGCAACGCGCGGACCTATCTCCTGGCGTGGCTCTCGATCCGCTCGCGTGGCGGACGGGTCCTTGTGCGGATCGAGGATATCGACTCGCCGCGGGTCAAACCGTGGGCGGTTCAGCAAGCGCTCGACGATTTGCACTGGCTCGGACTCGATTGGGACGAGGGACCCGACCGCGGCGGCCCCCACGCTCCGTACGTGCAAACCGAGCGCGTCGCGCAGTATCGCGCGGCGCTCGACGAGTTGCGCCGGGCTGAGCGCGTGTATCCGTGTACTTGCACGCGCTCAGATGTCGCCGCGGCGGCCAGTGCGCCGCATGTCGGGCAAGAAGGGCCGATCTATCCCGGGCTGTGTGCCGCGCGGCGAGCTGCCGATGTCGCACAACTCGTTGATCGGCCGTTTGCGTGGCGCTACCGGATGAGCGACAAGCTACTGACGTTCGACGATCGTGTCGCCGGCCGGCAGTTGTGCCAAGTCGCCGAGCAACTCGGTGATTATGTGATTGCCAAGGCCGATGGTTCACCAGCGTACCAATTGGCCGTGGTGGTCGACGACCATGCGATGGGTGTTACCGAGGTGCTGCGCGGCGACGATTTGATTCCCAGCACGTTTCGACAACTCGAGCTGTACGCGTTCTTCGGCTGGCAGCCGCCGCAGTTCGCGCATGTGCCGCTCGTCGTGGGTCCCGACGGTCGCCGGCTCGCCAAGCGTCACGGCGATACGCGCCTGTCGCAACTACGCGAAGCCGGTGTGCAGCCCGAGCGATTGATCGGATTGCTTGCCCAGAGCTGCGGTCTCCGTCCAAACGCCGAGCCGGCGCGCGCCGTCGATCTGCTCGACGATTTCGACCTCGCGAAGATCAATCACGAGCCGTGGGTGTTGACGGAGCAGATGTGGCGAGGTGTGGGTGGATAGTGATTGGTGGTTAGTGGTTGGTAATTGCTTGGCCCAGATCATCAATCATGTGTGCCATGCCCACGCCGCGTGGGCATGCTTTGCCGGTGAAAACGCATGTCCACGAAGACGTGGACATGGCACACTCAACCCAACGGCATTACTACCATTAGTCGTTGGTCATTGCTCGGCCAGCACGATCAACCGCTTCGCGCGATGGATGCCGATCAAACCACCACCGACCGGCTCGGCGGCGATCCCTTGACCGGTGAACGGCGCCGAATCATGCCCGACAAGTTCGAGCACGTTGCCCATCGTGGGTACGCGCACTTGAAATAGCACCGGATCGTCATGCCCGGTGACAAGCAAGTGTTCGCCGCGCCACACGCCGCCCGACAGACTGTAACGCCCCAACCGCGCGACGAGTTCGCGGGGAAGCGTGTAACGGCTCAACTCGTGCCACTGGTCATCGAACCGCACGAGGAACGTCTCGCCGTTACGGTCGCCGTACTTGGCGAAACTGCACCACCAAGTGCCATCGCGTCGCACGCACCAGGTTAAACTGCCGCCGTAGTCGCCGAAGTCCTTGTAGGTCGTGAGCTGCATCGACTCGACATCGAGCACCTTGATCTCGCTCTGCTCGGGCTGCGCCGGATAGTTCGAGTGTGCGCAGAACAAGCGACCTTGCCAGAAGTAGCCGCTATTCAAATGCTTTGCCGCACCGTGACTGACGGCCACGCGCTGGCCGGTGACACGGTCGTACTTGGCGACCTGCGTGTTGTTGATCGCGTAAAGAAACTTGTCATCGGCCGCGGCCGCTTGCACCGCCTCGGGCGCCGGCACCTCGCGCGTCATCCGCCACTCAGCCGACAGCGCGAGCGAGGCACTCTGCCACGCCAGACCGAGGACGAGAGCAAATACGGTCCTACTCGACGCGTGAAAACGTATCATGTTGCTCGCCTGTTGATGCACCGCACTCGTCGGTCATTCCGCGACCGAGGCTCGCGGCTGATCGTCGCTCACCGCGCCGCGCGGCACTTGGTCGAGAAACTCGATCATCCCGGTCGAGACATTGTACATCGCGCCGACGATCGCGATGCGCCCCGAGCGGAGGAGTTTGTCGAGCGTCTGACTCGAGGCCGGAATCGCCCGGACGACGGACCGCACGTTCTCGCGCGCAACTTCGTCGGCATACGCTTCGCGTTCACTCGGCGACATGGCCGGGATCTTGGCCAGTTGGTCAGGATCGATCGCGTGCAGAATGTCGTTCACCACGTGGTCGAGATGCTCGCAGCCCGTGACCTCGTAGACCGACTCGCTCGAACCGGCGAAACTGACTGCGGCGTTGACCGCGCCGCAGCGCGTGTGCCCCATCACCAGCACGAGTTTCGCCCCGGCGACGGCGCAACTGTACTCGATGCTGCCGAGCACCTTCGGACTGATGATGTTGCCCGCGACCCGCACGCTGAGAATGTCGCCCAAGCCGAGATCGAAAATCAACTCGATCGGCGTGCGCGAGTCGATGCAACTGAGCACCACGGCGAGCGGATGCTGTCCCTCGGCGGTGGCGCGAAGTTCGTGACCCAAATCGCGCGTGAGGCGGTTGCCTGTGCGGAAGCGGCGATTTCCCTCGCTCAACACTTCCAGCACCTGCATGGGACTGATCCGTCCTTGCAACTCGCGCGTGGCAAACTCGACGTACTCGATCTGATCCTTGATGTGGTACCGTTCGCGAAAGCCGAGCAGGCTCACCTTCACACCGCGGGCCGGGGCCGAGTGTTCGGTAAAATCGCGGATCATCGCCAACACGTCGGGATCGATGTAGACCGTGTGCCGAGCGTCGAGCAACACGTGATCGCCCCGTTTGAGTTGGTCGAGCGTGCTATCGATCACGGCCCGATTCAAGAAGCTAACCTGATTGGCCAGTTCGATTCGCAGGATCTCGCCCCCCAAGTGCCGCTCGACGATTCGCCGCAACGGCCGCTTCATGTTGCTGTACAGAATGAAGCTCACACTCACGGCCAAGCCAATCAACACGCCGCGCACCAGATCGGTGAACACGATCGCCACGACAGTGATGAGAAAGGGCATGAACTGATAGCGGCCGCCGTTCCACATCTCGCGGATCACGGCCGGACTGACGAGCTTGGCACCGGTATGCAACAGCACCGCGGCCAAACAGGCGAGCGGAATCTGGTTCAAGTACTGCGGCAAGAGCAACGCACACGACAGCAGCAGGCCGCCGTGCACGATCGTCGACAATTTGGTTTGCCCGCCGGCATTGATATTGACCGAGCTGCGCACAATGACCGAGGTGACGGGTATGCCGCCGATGAGTCCCGCGCAGATGTTGCCCAACCCCTGGGCAATCAGTTCTCGATTGGCGGGGGCAACACGTTTGCGGGGATCGAGTTTCTCGATCGCTTCGAGATTTAACAGCGTTTCCAGCGTGGCGACCACCGCCAACACCAAGCCCGCGGTATAGATCGTCGGATCGGTCCATCGCGCCCAGTCCGGAAATGTCAGAAAGTTGCCGACTTCCGCCAATCGGGTCGCGATCGGCACCTGGACCAAGTGCGACGCCTCGATCGCCCAAGGGGCTCCGAGCGACTCGAAGGCCGCTCGCGCCGCGACGCCACCGAGCACGATCACCAGCGGCGCGGGAACTCGGCTCTGGCTCAGACGCGTTTTGTCCCACACGTACAAGAGCACGAGCGAGACGATGCCGATCGTCGCGGCACCGACATGCAAGTCGCCCACGACGGCGAACAACTCGGAGATCGTGTTTTGACTGTCGGGTTGAAAGAAGGCCATTTCCCCTTCGGGATCGGTATCGTGACCGAGCAAGTGAGGAATCTGCTTGAGGATCAGAATCACGCCGATAGCCGAGAGCAGACCTTTGATCACAGACGTGGGAAAGAACGCCGCGATGAAACCCGCGCGCACCACGCCGAGCACGATTTGAATCGCGCCGCCGACAACCACGGCGAGCAGAAACGCCTCGAACGAGCCGAGCAGGGCGATCTGCTGGGCGACAATGGCGGTCAGGCCCGCCGCGGGACCGGTGACACTGGCATGCGAGCCGCTCAACGAGCCGACAATGATCCCGCCGACGATTCCCGCCAGAATGCCCGAGAAGAGCGGCGCGTTCGAAGCGAGCGCGACTCCCAAGCACAGCGGCAGCGCCACCAGAAACACGATCAACCCGGCGGTCAAATCACGCGGGATCGTGGCGAGCGAAAAGACTCGGGTCTGCGGCATGTCGGCTGGCCTCGTCACTTTCTGGAATCGTGTACCCGGCGTAATGGTGGCCAGGACGTGAGCTAATCCTTAGTCGAAAACCAACGGCGTCCCTCGGTTCGTGCGACCCTCATACAGAGGGGATTGGTCGCCGGCTGGGCCGATGCACGCGGCTGGCAACACCTCGCAGGTCAATTGCAGTAATTTCGGGGGGTAGGCAAAAATTTGGTTCAAGCTAGAAAACCCAAGCGTGCGACTGTACGTACTAATCTAACGAATTCGTTAGACTCACGCACTCCCCCATCCTTGTTTGGCCAGCCCGACCCGTGAACGAAACTTCGTCGACAACTCCGATCCAGCGACCGGACGCCGGAACCGCCCCAATTCTGGCCGTGCTCGACCAGTTGGCGGAGACGGTGCACGCGCCGTTTGAACTGCCGGTCGTCCGCCGCGCCGTGCAGGCCGCGGTCGAACGTCTGCCGGGGACTTGGTCCGCGCGGTGGGCCGAGCGATTGGAGTTTTCCGGCGAGTCGTGCGGCTTGCACGTGACGACCCACCGCAATGCCTGGAACGCGGTCGTCGATCAGGTCTCGGCTGACGCCCCGGTGGTGATCGGCGTGGGCGATGCGAACGGCTTTCGCTGTGTGCTGATGTTGGACGTCGACGCGGGCCAGGTGCGGGTCTTCGATTCGGCGCTGCACACCACCGCCGATGACGCCGATTGGATATCGCTCAACGATCTGCGGCAACGCGCCGTCGCGCATGACGACGAGACCGTCACCTGGGCGGTCGCCACGCCGCTTGCGCCGTGCGATGCGATGAGCGCTCAGGCCGATCACGCAGACGGATCGGGCCATGACCACGATCATCACGAGCACTTGCGCCCACTGCCGCGTCTGTTCCGGCTGTTGCGACCCGAGTGGACCGACATTCGCTCGATCATATTGTTCGCATTCACGATTGGCTTGCTCGCGCTCGCCACGCCGATCACGGTCGAGGCATTGGTCAACACCATCGCCTTTGGCGGGTTGTTGCAGCCGGTGATTGTCATCGCGAGCATTTTGTTCGCGTGTCTCGGCTTTGCCAATATTCTGGTCGCGCTGCAAACGTATTTGGTCGAACTCATTCAGCGGCGGCTGTTTGTGCGCGTGGTGGCCGATCTGGCTCATCGCTTGTCACGCGTGCAACTCGGCGCTTACGACGGACAGCATGGCCCCGAGATGGTCAACCGTTTCTTTGACGTCATCACCGTGCAAAAGGTCGCGGCCTCGCTGCTGCTCGACGGCCTGGGCATCGCGCTGTCGACCGGGATTGGCATGGTCGTGTTGGCGTTTTATCATCCGCTGCTGTTGGGTTTCGACGTGGTGCTTGTCGGCACGCTGGCCCTGCTGGTGTTTATCTTGGGACGGGGCGCGATTCCCACCGCGATCGCCGAGTCACGAGCGAAATATGCCGTCGCGGGTTGGCTCGAAGAAATGGCCCGACATCATTTGGCGTTTCGCGTGCAGGCCGGCCATCGCTTCGCGCTCGAACGCGCCGACTCGCTGGCGACCCAATATCTCAAGGCGCGCCAAGAACATTTTCGGGTCCTGATGCGGCAGGTCGTTTTCCTGTTGTTCTTGCAGACAATGTCGAGCGTCGCCTTGTTGGGACTCGGCGGCTGGCTCGTGATCAATGGTCAATTGACGCTCGGTCAACTCGTCGCGGCCGAGTTGATTATCGCCGTCGTCGTCGGCTCGCTCGCCAAAGCCGGCAAGCACTTCGAGGGTTACTACGATTTGATGGCGGCGGTCGATAAGCTTGGCCATCTCATGGACCTGCCGCTCGAACGTCGCGATGGCGAAAATCTGCCGGCGGTCGACAGCGGTGTGCGGATCGACCTGCGGAATCTTTCGTTCACGCATCAGAGCACCGGCCGCGCGGTGATTCGCGATCTGAATTGGAAGATCAAGTCCGGCGAACGGATCGCGATCTACGGACCGGGCGGAGCGGGCAAGAGCACCTTGGTCGATCTGCTCATCGGGCTGCGCGAACCGACACACGGGCAGATCGACTTCGACGGCATTGATTTGCGGCAATGGCGGCTCGATCAACTCCGCTCGCAGGTGGCCGTGGTCCGGGGCAACGAGGCGTTCTCGGGCACGATTGAAGACAACATTCGCGTCGGGCGTGACGATCTCTCGCTGCACGAAATTCGCCGCGCGCTCGCCGACGTGGGCCTGACCGACGATATTCGTTTACTGCCCGACGGCATGCGTACGCCGCTCACCACGGGTGGCTTGCCGTTGTCGGACTCGCAGGTGCAGCGGCTCATGCTCGCCCGGGCGATCGTCGGTCAACCGCGCCTGTTGGTGTTGGACGAGACGCTCGACACGCTCGACCCCGCGGTTCGTGACCATGTGTTGCCGTGCGTGCTGGACGAAGCTCGGCCGTGGACCGTGATCATTGTCACATCGCGGCTCACATTGGCGGCGCAGTGTCCGCGACAGATCGAGTTGCTCGCTGGAGAAGGCCGATGATGCACGAAGCCTCGCGATTGACGCTGGCCAACTTGAATAGCGACACGCTGCAACTGCCGGCCATGCGCCTGGTCATGACGCCGCGGCTGCCCCGGGTCGTGGCCAAGATCACGTTCTATGCGTTGGCCTTTGCCGTGTGTGGGCTGTTTTGGGTGCCATGGCAGCAGAGCGTGGCGGGCTCGGGCCGCGTGATTGCTCTCGATCCGCTCGACCGACCGCAGACGATCGAAGCCACGATCGACGGACAAGTGATCGAGTGGTACGTGCGCGAGGGGACGCATGTCGAGAAAGGGGAGCCGCTATTGAAGATCGCCGACAACGATCCCGAGTTGCTCTCGCGTCTGCGCGCGTCACTAGAAGCCGCCAAGGAAAAGCTCAAAGCCGGGCAAGACAAGATCTCGACGTATCACGATCAGATTCGGTTCTATGAGTCGGCTCGCGATTTGCAGATCTCGATTGCGCAAAGTCAACTCGAGATCGCCCGGCAGAAATTGCGGGGCGACAGCGAGGCGCTGGCCGCCGCCGAGGCGAACCGCACCTTTGCCGAACAAGTTTACAACCGTACGCAGTTGTTGTTTGAAAAGAAGCTCGTTTCGCCGCAGGATGTCGAGGCGGAGACGAACAAGCTGGCCAAAGCCCGCACGGATGAAGCAAAAGCCAAGGCCGACTTGGTCGCTTCGCAGCGCGAGATGAAAGTCAAAGAAGACTACATCGAGTACGCCCGGACCGACGCGGCTGCGAAGATCGGCGAGGGGCAAGCGAAACTGCGCGAAGCCGAGGGGGACGTCGCCACGAGCCGTGATACGGTGTTGAAAGCCGAGCGCGACTTGGCCCGATTCGAGACGCAAATCGTCGAGGCACCGCGGGCTGGCAAGGTGGTGCGTATGATCGCCAATCAAGGTGGCAAGGGGCGGCAGGTGAAGAGTGGCGAGCCGCTGCTCGAGTTCGTGCCGGATTGCGAGTCGCTAGCAGTCGAAATTTTTGTCGACGGCAACGACGCCCCCTGGGTCGGAGCCGATCGCGATGTTCGCTTGCAGTTTGAAGGTTGGCCGGCAGTGCAGTTTACGGCGGGTTGGCCTCAGGCAGCATTGGGGACTTACGGCGGCAAAGTGCTGTTAGTCGATGCTACCGACAGCGGAAACGGTAAGTTTCGTGTGCTCGTTGTGCCGACAACGAATGAAGGCGCTGATGATGAACCATCGTGGCCAG
>JAEUIL010000592.1 GCA_016794255.1 Planctomycetaceae bacterium
CACAAATAAAGCATGTCTAAAAAGCACAAGCCCAAATCTTGGTTTGAGCGCGGCAAGTATTCTTAGATAAACTAGCGGCGGTGACAAGTAAGGAACGCATCTCATGAGTGTTGAGTCCTGCTCCTTCGATGAACTCCCTCGTCGTCTTTTCCTCGATTCGTCCACACTTCAGCGCCTTGAGAGCTATGGTGAGTTCATTTTCGACGGAGGAAGTATCGACGATGATGACCGTATTTGTTCGGTTCCCGGCGGTATAGACGATATCGAGGCCCTTCGGTGTATCATGTTCGTCGGACAACGAGCATGCCTTGAGCTTGTAGTCTCAAATAGCAGCCTCCAAGAGGTTGAAGACAGCGGTCGGATTTCTTACTTGATGTGGGCGCATGAGGTTCTTGGCTACTGGCAGGATGTTCTTCGTAACTACGCTGACAACGATGTAGCTCCGTTTGGCAGACGAGGAGTAGAGTTGGCGCAGAAACTGGAATCCCCCAAGTTCGGATACTTCAGCTTGAAAGACCGCCTTTTGATCCGTGATGCCGTTTTACTCGAATGTCACGCGTTCGTGACAATGGACAACAAACTGGGGAAGAACGCTGACCACATTGGGAAGGAAGTTGGGCTCAAGGTCATGTCGCCTCGGAGTTATTGGAAGTTGTTGGAGCCTTGGGCTGCCGTGTATATGTGACTACGGCACCAAGATGGCGCTGCTGTGGGCGGATGGGTTGGACTCACGTGCTCTCGGGGGAACTGCCGCCACCGCATGCCCACGCGACGTGGGCATGGCACGCCATGTCTCCCGCATCCGAAACTGATTCTTGCTTGATTGCGCAAGTCCCGCAGCTTGACACGAATCACTCTTCGTATCGACTCAGCTTGAACTCTGCGGGTCGCGAAGCTTGGGTGAGCTAGGCAGAATCACGAGCTTTATGGTATGGTCCGGCTCGCTTCGGCCGACAACAATTCTGCCGACGCGACGCCGTATCTGGCCGACCTCGCGAAGCTTGCGCAGGGCCGGTCGTTGTCTATCTCTCGGGCCCCGCCCGACTGGCAAATCACCATCGCTATGCAACCCTCTTATTCACTGACTCACCTGCGTGCCCTCGAAGCCGAGAGCATCCACATCATGCGTGAGGTCGTGGCCGAGTTCGAGAACCCGGTCATGATGTACTCGATCGGTAAGGACTCGATGGTCATGCTGCGCTTGGCCCAAAAGGCCTTTTACCCGGCGCCGCTGCCGTTTCCGCTGCTGCACGTCGATACGACCTGGAAGTTCCGCGAGATGTACGCCCTGCGCGACTCGTACTGCCGCGACAACAACATCAAGCTGATCGTGCATATCAACCAAGAGGGGCTCAAGGCGGGCGTAAACCCCTTCAGTGTCGGCAGCAAAAAGCACACCGACGTCATGAAGACCGAGGGGCTCAAGCAAGCGCTCAACAAGTATCAGTTCGACGCCGCGTTCGGCGGTGCTCGGCGCGATGAGGAAAAGAGTCGAGCCAAGGAACGTGTCTATTCGTTCCGCGACAAGTTCCACCAATGGGACCCCAAGAACCAACGGCCCGAGTTGTGGAACATCTATAATGGCAAGGTGAACAAGGGCGAAAGTATCCGCGTGTTTCCGATGTCGAACTGGACCGAACTCGACATCTGGCAGTACGTGTATCTCGAAAACATTCCGATCGTGCCGTTGTACTTTGCCAAAGAGCGTCCGGTGGTGATGCGCGACGGCAACATGATCATGGTCGACGACGATCGCATGCCGCTGCGACCGGGCGAGACACCCGAGATGAAGCGCGTTCGCTTCCGCACGCTCGGCTGTTATCCGCTCTCCGGCGCGGTCGAGTCCAACGCGACGACACTGCCCGAGATCATTCAGGAAATGCTGTTGGCCCGCACGAGCGAGCGCCAAGGCCGGATGATCGACTACGACGAAGCGGGATCGATGGAACAGAAGAAGCGGGAAGGCTATTTCTAAAGCTGAAAGCAGAGAGCTGAAAGCTGCGCTGTCGCGGCTGGAGGCATTCGGCCCGCGGCAGCGCAGCTTTCGGCTTTCAGCTCTCAGCTTTTGCCCCTCAGTTCAGCTCTTGTCCTAACAAACGAACGTCTATGTTTACCGAAGAAGAACTGATCGAAAAAGACATCGAAGCCTATCTCGCTCAGCACGAGCGCAAGGAACTGCTCCGTTTCTTGACCTGCGGTAGCGTCGATGATGGCAAGAGCACGCTTATCGGTCGTCTGCTGCACGACTCGAAGATGGTCTACGAAGACCAACTCGCGGCGGTCAAGAAAGACAGCGAGCGCAAAGGCTCCGCGGGCGGCGAGGTCGATCTGTCGCTGCTCGTCGACGGTCTCAAGGCCGAGCGCGAACAGGGGATCACGATCGACGTGGCGTATCGCTATTTCTCGACCGCCAAACGCAAGTTCATCATTGCCGACTGCCCGGGCCACGAGCAGTACACGCGCAACATGGCCACCGGCGCGAGCACCTGCGACTTGGCCATCATTCTCATCGACGCGCGTCATGGCGTGCTCAAGCAGACGAAGCGGCACAGTTTCATCGTCTCGCTCTTGGGCATCAAGCACGTGGCGGTCGCGATCAACAAGATGGACCTCGTCGACTACTCGCAAGAGATCTACGAGAAGATCAAACGCGACTATACCGACTTCGCCACGAAGCTCGACATGGGCGATCTGCACTTCTTGCCCGTGTCGGCGCTCAAGGGCGACAATATCGTCGACCCGAGCCATGCGATGCCGTGGCATCAAGGCGGCACGTTGATGCACTACCTTGAGACGGTATACATCGGCTCGGATCGCAATCTGATCGACTTCCGATATCCGGTGCAGTACGTCAATCGCCCCGACCTGAATTACCGCGGTTTTTGCGGCACGATTGCCTCGGGCGTCGTTCGCAAGGGGGACGAGATCGTGGCGTTGCCGTCGGGTCGCAAGAGCCGTGTCACGCGCGTCGTCACGATGAACGGCGACCTCGACGAAGCGTTTGCCGGTCAATCGGTCACGCTCACGCTGGCCGACGAAATCGACATCAGCCGTGGCGATATGATCGTCCATCCGGGAAACACGCCGCGCGTTGATCGCACGGTCGAAGCGATGGTCGTGTGGATGAACGAAGAGCCGCTCGTGCCGGGCAAGCAGTACCTCATCAAACATGGCACGAAGATGGTTACTGGCTCGGTTTCGGACCTACGCTACCGCGTCGATGTGAACTCGCTGCATCGGCAAGAGACCGACAACGTGCAGATGAACGAAGTGGCTCGCTGCACGTTGCAACTCAATCAGCCGCTCTGTTTCGATCCGTATCGCAAGAATCGCAACACCGGTGCGTTCGTCGTCGTCGACCGCATGTCGAACAACACTGTCGGCGCGGGGATGATCATCGATCGCGACGCTGGCGTGGGTCTGCGCGACTTGTGGGAAACCGATTCGCAAACCGACCTGGGCCACGCCCGCAGCAGTGGTGTGACGGCCACCGAACGACAAGGCCGCGCGGGGCACCGATCGGCGACGGTGTTGCTGACCGGGCTCACTGGCTCGGGCAAGTCAACGATCGCCTACGCTTTGGAACGGCGGCTGTTCAACGATGGCCGACAGGTCTGCGTGCTCGACGGTCAACACATGCGGCAGGGGATCAGCAAGGATCTTGGCTTCACCGCTCGCGAACGCTCCGAGAATCTGCGCCGCAGCATCGAAGTTGCGAAGCTCATGAACGATGCGGGGCTGATCTGCGTGTGTGCGTTTGTCGCTCCCGACGAAGGTGTTCGTCAGAAGGCGGGCGATGTCGTCGGACGTGACCGCTTTATTGAAGTCTATCTCGACGCGCCGATCGAGGTTTGCCGCGAACGCGACACCGACGGCATGTACCCGCGGGCCGACCGTGGCGAGATTGTCGAGTTCCCCGGCGTTTCCGCGCCGTTCGACGCACCCAAGAGCGCCGATTTGACCCTTCGCACCGATCAGCTCAAGGTTGACGAGTGCGTCGAGCAGATTGTCGCGCTACTCAAGTCCCGCGGCATCGTTTAACGTCGCAACGTATAATCTCGGTCCCGATCACCGACGTACCATCGCTCGTCGGCTAGCCCTTCGCTTGCGGTTTCGCGCCGATTTCACCCTCCGCGCGCTCCATTCCCACCGCGGCCACGTGGATTACAATACCCATGCTTCGCCATGCGTCGGCGCGGGATCACCGCGCGTCGCCTCGCGGCTCGCTCGGGAATGTCTGCCCATGCTCGAATGGCACGATCGCATTCTGGAACTCGTCAAGAAGCCGAACTACCGGCCGGTCAAGCCGCGTGTGTTGGCCAAGGTGCTCGACGTGGCGCGTGAGGAGGCCCAGGACTTCAAACGCTTCGTCAAGAAGATGGTCAAGCGCGGCGAGTTGGCCTACGGCGCGAAGCATCTCGTCTATCCACCCGGGGGCGTGCCGGCGAGCGTGGGTAAAGAAACGGGCGAGTCCCAACCCAAGACCCGCACCGCACACATCTCGGGCACGTTTCATCGCACCTCGGGCGGCTACGGTTTCGTGCGGCCGACCGGAACCAGCGTCGCGTCCGATCGTTCGCAAGATTTCTACATCGCCCCGGAACATACGCTCGATGCGGCCGACGGTGATCTCGTGCTCGTCCGGCCGATGAAGCAAAAGGAACGCTTCCGCGGCTTTCGGGCGCAGATCGTCGAGATTCTCGAACGACAGACGCGGCAGTTTGTCGGCACGTATTTCGAGTCGGCAGGCGTCGCCTACGTGCAGATTGATGGCACGCTGTTCAAGCAGCCGATCCCGGTAGGCGATCCCGGCGCGAAGAATGCCCAGCCCGACGACAAAGTCGTGATCGAGATGATTCGCTTTCCGACGCATACTCGCGACGGCGAAGGAGTCATCACGCAAGTGCTCGGCTCGCGCGGCGAACCGGGCGTCGATACGCAGTCGATCATTCACGAGTTCAACCTGCCGGGCGAGTTCAGCCAAGCGTCGCTCGATGTGGCCCGAGCAGCCGCCGATTCGTTCAGCGAAACCGTTCCTCCCGAGCGGATGGATCTAAGCAACGAGACCGTGATCACGATCGACCCGGTGACGGCGCGCGACTTTGACGATGCCATTTCGCTCGTGCAAATCGAAAAAGGTCACTGGCTGTTGGGTGTACACATTGCCGATGTGGCCCACTTTGTGCGGCCCGGTTCGGCGCTCGATCGCGAGGCGTATCAGCGCGGTACGAGCGTGTATCTGCCCGACCGCGTGATACCGATGCTGCCCGAGGTGATCTCGAACGGCTTGGCTAGTTTGCAACCCGATCGGCTGCGGTACACCAAGACCGCCTTCATCGAGTTCACGCCCGAGGGTGTGGTGTGCAATGTCGAACTGCGGAACACCGTGATTCGCAGCTGCCGCCGGTTCACGTATGAAGAAGTGGACGAATATCTGGCGGCACCCGAGTCCTGGCGAGCGAAACTGACCGCCGACGTACACGCATTGCTCGGCCGGATGCACGAGTTGGCGATGATCCTGCGTGGGCGACGGATCACGAAGGGGGCCCTGGAGCTGACCATGCGCGAGGTGAAGATCGATCTCGACGCTGACGGCCGCGTCACCGGCGCGCACCGCGAAGTGAACACGGTCAGTCATCAGATCATCGAAGAGTTCATGCTTGCGGCGAACATGGCCGTAGCCGAGACACTGTTTAAGAATGAAGTGCCATTTCTCCGTCGTGTGCATCAGCCGCCCAACCCGCTCAAGCTGCAAGCGCTCACCGAGTTCGTTCACGAGTTGGGCTACAAAACCGAAAGTCTCGAAAGTCGTTTCGAGTTGCAACGGCTGTTGAAACTGGTCGCCGATCAACCGACCGCCCCGGCCGTCAATTACGCGGTGCTGCGGAGCTTGGCCCGAGCGGTGTATAGTCCCGAGGAAGAAGGCCACTATGCGCTCGCAAGCGATTGCTACTGCCACTTCACGAGCCCGATCCGTCGCTATCCCGATCTGACGATCCATCGTTTGTTCGACGCCTTGGTGCAAGGTCGCAAACCGAAGGGAAGCGTCGAGGAACTGATGGTCGTGGGCGAGCATTGCTCGCAGCGTGAGCGACGCGCCGAGAGTGCCGAGCGTGAGTTGACCAAGGTCAAGCTGTTGCACTATCTCGAAGAGCGCGTCGGGCTGGAACTCGAAGCCGTGATCACCGGCGTCGAGCAGTTCGGCTTGTTCGCCCAAGGTATCGATCTTCCGGCCGAGGGTTTGATTCAAGTCAGCTCGCTGGCCGACGATTTCTATCAGTTCGACAAACGGACCCACAGCCTGACCGGCCGGCGCTCGGGCAACACGTTCCGCCTGGGCGATCCGATCGTGATCGAGGTTGCCCGGGTCGACGTCGAACGGCGCGAGCTTGATTTTCGCCTCGTGCGACGCGAGAAGCGGACTGAAAAGAAGTCGCCAACGCGTGAGAAGGCTCCGCGCAAAGCCACGTCCGCCGAGAAGGGCAAACGTCCGAAGTCACGACCGCCCGCCGGTAAGAAGGCGACGCGGAGGAAGAAAGTAGAGTAGGTCCGGCGAGCCGAGCCGGAGAGAATCTACGATTGACGCCGAATTGACGATGCAAAGTCCCGATCGCCTCACAGGACCTATGTTCAATAACGCTTTGTCGGAAAATCAGTGTTCGCTAACCCTACATGATTTTGTACGCCACGATTTTCTCTTAATCCTCTTTCCAATGGCTGGCTGCTGTCAAAAGGCAGATGAGACAAAATCATGGCGAACAGAATCATGACGGCAGACGTATATGCTACGAGCCGAAAGCCAGCCTCGTCTGACTTCATCATCTTGCTGATCATGATCGTGTTCAAATCACCTTGTCTACGTTACACTTCGGCCTCGGTTTGGATCCGTGATAAACGTCGCCCTTGCCGCTGACCGTTTTGTGGGGTATACTATCTTCGTTCGAGGTGGTAAGTATTCGCGTGAGCAACGCTCCGTCGAATGATAATTGCTGACTCTGTGGCAGCGGTTGCTGGCTGAACGATCGGCCCCAAACTGCTCTCTGGACCGCGATTTTTTCGCTTCCCCCCTCCGTCAGATCGACTTGTTTCGCTGCATTGTCTCGTCGTGATCCGCGGATCGCTCGGCAGCCGCGAAACCAGCCCCAGACACTCACCGAGTGACTTCTGCCGGGCTCACACGACGCGTCGCGGCATCGCCTGCCGCAGGACGACGATCTTTCTGACGACAGTGTGGCGGGCCTTCCGTGTTGTCTGCGGCCATTTTGCAGACCCAATCTGTATCTGTACGAAAGTTTCTGATGACCAAGTTCCAAGAACTGGGGCTGAGTGAGCCCCTGCTGCGCGCCTTGCACCAAGAAGGCTACGCGCAGCCCACGCCGATCCAACTCAAGGCGATTCCCGTCGTCCTGGCCGGCCATGATCTGCTCGGCTGTGCCCAAACCGGCACCGGCAAGACCGCCGCGTTTGCTCTACCGCTGATCGAGCGGATGCGCTCGGCCCACGCCGGCAAGCACCGTGCCGTACGGCTGCTGGTGCTCGCGCCGACGCGCGAGTTGGCGTCGCAAATCTACGACAGCTTCCGCACCTACGGCCGACACACGCAGCTGCGCTCAACTGTGATCTACGGCAAGGTGAGCCAGCAGCATCAAGTCAAAGCCCTGAAGGCGGGCGTCGATATTGTCATCGCCACGCCCGGCCGATTGCTCGACCTGTTGCAGCAACGGCTGATCGACTTGCAGCAGGTCGAGGCGTTTGTGCTCGACGAAGCGGACCGCATGCTCGACATGGGTTTTATCAACGACGTGCGCAAAATCGCCGCGGCGCTCCCCGCTAAGCGGCAGACGTTGCTCTTCACCGCCACGATGCCCGCGGAAGTGAAGAAGATTGCCAATCAACTGCTGCACAATCCGACCGAGGTGCAGGCCGAGCCGCAATCGACCGCCGCGCCGAAGATCACGCAGTCGGTCTATCACGTCGGCCAGAAGCAAAAGTCGCAACTGCTCGTCAAGCTGCTCAACGGCGGCGAGATGAAGCGCGTCATCGTGTTCACTCGCACCAAGCACGGCGCGGACAAATTGCAACGCGACCTGACCCGGGCGGGCCTCAAGGCCGAGGCTTTACACGGCAACAAGAGCCAGAATGCTCGGGAACGGGCGTTGAAGAGTTTCAAGTCGTCGCAGCCGCCGGTGTTGGTCGCAACCGATCTCGCCTCGCGCGGGATTGACGTCGATTTGGTGTCGCACGTCGTGAACTTCGATCTGCCGCACGAGCCCGAGACGTATGTGCATCGGATTGGCCGCACCGGTCGGGCGGGCGAATCGGGCATTGCGGTGTCATTTTGTGACACGGCCGAGACTTCGCGATTGAAGGCGATCGAACGATTGATCCGCCAAGCGATTCCCGTCAAGCAAGGCAAGCTGCCGCCACCCACCGAGGCCGAACTAGCCGCGGCCAAGACCGAAGGGGGCGATCGTCACGGCCGACGCGCCGCACGCGGATCGGGCCAAGCCCGACGTGACTCGCACCCGGGCGGTGGCTTTGGCGCTCCCTCGAAGCGCAAGCGATTCGGTCGTCGCAAGAGCAACAACGGCTCGACCGCGCCCGGCCCCACCGGCTCGAGCGAAGCCCCCCAACCGCCCCGCAAGCCGAAGAAGCGGTTCCGCCGGAGTTTGTAAGCGGCGATTAAGTCGAACGAACACCGTAGGTTCGGCGAGTCATGATCTCGTTTTGGTGAGGTGTGCCATGTCCACGTCTTCGTGGACAGGCGTCTTCGGTGGGACAAATGCCTACGCAAACTGAGGCATGTCCCATCATGCTGCCAATAGCCATCACCACGAGCCCGGATTCCGCGGCTTTGTCTCCCGCCGATCGCGGTTATGATGGAGCTTGGCACCTCGGCGGAGAGCGGCATGACTCCCGAACAACTCGGTCCCTATCGTATCGGCAAGCCGCTCGGCAAGGGCGGGATGGGGGTGGTCTTTGCCGCGGTCGAAGAAACGACCGGCGAAGCGGCGGCGGTCAAAGTCCTCTCGGCGGTCCTGGGACGCGAAGAGGGCTTTCGCGATCGGTTTGCGGCCGAGATCGAAAGTCTCCGCATGCTCCGCCATCCGAACATCGTGCGATTGCTCGGTTACGGTGTCGACGAGGAACTGCATTACTACGCCATGGAACTCGTCGAGGGACGCAGCCTCGACGATGAACTGCGTTCCGGGCGGCAGTTCACGTGGCGTGAAGTGACCGACATCGGGCTGCAAATCTGCCGTGCGCTGCGGCATGCTCACGATCGGGGCGTGATTCATCGCGACGTCAAACCGGCCAACTTGCTCATCACGACGGACGGTAGCGTGAAGCTGTCGGACTTTGGTATCGCCAAGCTCTTTGGCAACACAGGCATGACGACCAACGGCGGGTTGCTCGGCACGGCCGACTTTATGTCTCCCGAGCAAGCCGACGGTCGGCCGGTCACGCATCGTTGCGATCTCTATAGTCTCGGCACGGTGCTCTATGCGTTGCTCGCGGGTCAGCCGCCGTTTCGCGGCAAGAGCATGGTCGAGGTGTTGCACATGCAACGCTTTGCCGAGCCCGAGTCGCTGCGGAAACACACACGCCGGCTGCCGAACGAGTTGGAAGAGTTCGTACGTCAACTGATGCACAAGGAGCCCGAGCGACGGGTGCCGACGGCGCTCGCGGCAACGCGGCGACTCGAGATCATTCGCGAACTGGCCGATCCGCCCGAGACTCCGATGTCCGGCGCTTCACCGGTACCCGCGGGTTCCGGCAGCGATCCGCACTCGCAAGCGACGATGGATCAACCCACCGCGGGTGCCGAGCCGGCGCGCGCTCAACCAATCGATCCGAAGGCGGTGACTGCTCGGCCGCGCTACGAACCGCAAGGGCCAATGGAGACGACGGCTCTCCCCTCGGCCGCGGCACCGGCGAAGCTGTCGACCACCACGCGCCATCGAGCCAGCATCCTGCAGCGACGGTTCACCGCCGTGGGTGACGAGGAAATGATCGGCGAGGAGTCGTGGGGCGAGCGGGCCGTGGGCTTGGTGTCGCCGGGGACCTGGATGTTGGTGGTCGCGCTGCTGGTGATCGGTCTCACAACCTGGTATTTGGTGCAACCTCCCTCGGCGGATTCACTCTACGATCGGATCGTCACAGCGGTCCAGACCGAGCGCATCGACAACCCCTTGCAGTTGGATCAGGACATCAAGAAGTTCCTGACGTACTACTCGGCCGACATTCGCAGCCGTGAGGTCGAGCGAGCGCAACGAGCCCTGGCTCGCTGGCAACTCAGGCGGCGGATGGAACGCTTGGCGCGGCAGGTCACCGAGGCGGGCAGAATCACCCACATCGAGTCGGTGTATCTCGAAGCACTTCGCGTCGAAACGATCGACCAAGTCCGCTGCCGCGATCTGTTGCAAGGCTTGATCGATGTGTACAGTGGAGTCGAGACCTTGTCGCCGAACGACCGGCAGATCTTGGAATTGGCCGGTCAAAAGGTTGCCGAGTTGAATCAGCGTTTGGCTCAAGCGCTCGATGAGACCGAACTGGGTAAATTGATCGACTGGATCGAGGCTCATCGCCGCGAGGTTCCCGACGATGCGCGACTGCGACTCGAACAACTTCGGTGGCTGCTCAAGGACAAGCCCGGGGCGAGCGAGTTGCGCGAGCGCATCGAACAGTTGCTCAAAGAGCCGCAGAAGCCTTAGTGCTCTGATTCAGTCCTCGTAGCCGAACTCGCCAGAGTTCGGGGGTCCTGTGACACACCCCCAACCCGAACTCTGGCGAGTTCGGCTACAACGCATCCAAACACTTCAACATAGATAACCCATGTCCGATACTGGCCCGTTCCCGATGACGCGATTACGGCGACTGCGCTATCATCCGCAAGTCCGCGCTCTGGTGCGTGAAACTCAGCTCGATCCCGGCGATCTGATCCTGCCGCTATTCGTGCGGTCGGGCAAAGGGATTCGCACCGAAATCGGCTCGATGCCGGGCGTGTATCAAATGTCGCTCGACGTGCTGGCCGAGGAAGTCAAGTCGATCGCGTCGCTCGGCCTCGGCGGGATCATTCTGTTTGGCATTCCCGAACGCAAAGATCACACGGGTTCCGACGCGCTCAGCGACTCGGGCATTGTCGCACAGGCACTGCGGGTCGCCAAGCAAGCCGCGCCTGAGCTGCTGGCGATCAGTGACGTCTGCTTCTGCGAGTACACCGATCATGGCCATTGCGGCATCGTCAACGACAAGCATGGTCGCGTCGATGTCGACAACGACGCCACGCTAACGATCTTGGGTCAACAAGCCGTCGCGCATGCCAAAGCTGGCGCCGACGTGATCGCCCCGAGCGGGATGATGGACGGCATGGTGGGTGCGATTCGCGGGGCGCTCGACAAGGCCGGCTACACGCACGTGCCGCTCATGAGCTACGCGGTCAAGTACGCGAGTGCGTTCTATGGCCCGTTCCGCGACGCGGCCGAGAGTGCTCCGCAGTTTGGCGACCGCCGGACGTATCAGATGGATCCGGCTAGCGGCCCGGGGCAAGCGCTCCGCGAAGCCGAGCTCGACGTGCAAGAAGGGGCCGACATGCTGATGGTCAAACCGGCCCTGGCGTACCTCGACATTCTGCGGGCAGTACACGAGCGTTTCCCGGGCGTGCCGCTGGCGGCGTACAACGTCTCGGGCGAGTACAGCATGGTCAAAGCAGCCGCGGCCAAAGGCTGGATCGACGAGCGGGCCGTGGTGCTCGAGTCGCTGCTCGCGATGCGTCGGGCCGGAGCCACGATGATTCTCACCTATTGGGCCAAACAGGTTGCCGCCTGGCTCAAATCGTGACCCGTTTTCGTCTATAATTCCATCCGCACCCGCGCCGCTGCTCGCTTGCGGTTTCGCGCGTCGATCGAAATTCCCGCGCGACCACCGGTCGCGGCTTTCTGTCATTCATATTCGAGTCCCACCGATGAACCACGCCCGCTCTCACGCCGCTTTCGCTCGTGCCAAAGAACTCATTCCCGGCGGCGTCAACAGCCCGGCCCGCGCGTTTGGTGGAGTGGGTGGCGAGCCGTTGTTCTTTGCCCGCGGCGAAGGTGCGTATCTGTTCGACCTCGATGGCAATCGGTATCTCGACTACATCGGCTCATGGGGGCCGATGATCTTGGGGCATTGCCATCCGGCGGTCACGGCCGCGTTGCATGCCGTGGTCGATCGTGGCACAAGTTTCGGTGCGCCGACCGAGGCCGAGAGCGAACTCGCGCAGTTGATCATCGAGGCCGTGCCGAGCGTCGAGAAAGTTCGGCTCGTCAACTCAGGCACGGAAGCGACGATGAGTGCGATCCGGCTCGCGCGCGGGTTCACCAAACGCGATGTGATCGTTAAGTTCGCTGGCAATTATCACGGGCATGTCGACAGTCTGCTGGTCGCTGCTGGCAGCGCGGCCGCCACGCTCGCCGTGCCCAACTCGCCGGGCGTCACACCGGGCACCGCACAAGACACGCTCATCTTGCAGTACAACGACTGCACTGGGTTGGAAGCCGCTTTTGCCAAGCATGGTGACCGCATTGCCGGCGTGATCCTTGAGCCGGTCGTGGGCAACATGGGGACCGTGATCCCCACGCGTGAGTTCCTCACCGCTCTGCGTTCGCTTACGACCAAGCACGGAGCGGTGCTCATTTTCGACGAAGTGATGACCGGCTTCCGCGTGGCTTTCGGCGGAGCGCAGAGCGTGTTCGGCATAACGCCCGACTTGACGACGATGGGCAAGATCGTGGGGGGCGGCTTGCCGGTGGGCGCGTATGGTGGCCGACGTGACATCATGAATCACATTTTGCCGGCCGGTCCGGTATTCCAGGCGGGCACGCTCTCGGGCAATCCGCTCGCCACCGCGGCTGGCATCGCCACGTTGAAAGTGCTGCGCGATGAGAATCCGTATCCGAAGTTGGAACAGCTTGGCGCACAACTGGCGGCCGGACTCGCCGAAGCCGCGACGAAGGCAGGCGTGCCACACTCGGTGACCCGCGTGGGGAGCATGCTGACGTTGTTCTTCAACGCCGTTCCGGTCGTCGATTGGTCGAGCGCGAGTCAGAGCGACACCGCGCGGTTCGCGAAGTTTTTCTGGGGCTTGATCGAGCGCGGCGTGTATTTTCCGTGCAGCCAGTACGAGGCTCTGTTCATCTCCGCCGCTCACACGCCCGACGACATTCGCACGACAATCGCCGCCGCGACCGCAGCGTTGCAGGGCTAATAGTTAAAGCCGCGACGCAACTAAAACTCAATCTTTTCCGCGTCGAAAATCGGCCCTTCCACGCAGGTTCGTTTGTAGTCGTATGTCCCGTCAGCCTGGCGTACTTTGGCGACGCAGCTAAAGCAGATTCCCAAGCCGCACGCCATTGGCGTTTCGAGCGAAACTTGGCAGGGGACGCTGCGTTCGGCGGCGAGTCGTGCGACCGCGGCCATCATCACCTCGGGGCCGCAACAGACGACCCGGCCGCGATTGCCGTTCTCGTCGAGCACTTGCCGCAATAGATCGGTGACGCGCCCGTGATGGCCGAGCGAGCCGTCGTCGCTGCTCAACCGCACGTCGAGTCCCGTGGCGCGAAACGCATCGACCGCGGCGAAATACTCGGCCGAGCGTTCGCCGTAACACAGCGTCACCCGTCCTGCACGCTCGACGCGCCGCTGACCGTAACTCCGCACGCCGAGAAACTCTTTGGCCAGTGCCATAAACGGTGTGTGACCAATGCCGCCCGCCACCATGATCAAATGTTCGGTCGCCGCGGGCGAGAACGCATTGCCGAGCGGTCCCCACAGTTCAACCGACTGACCGGCTTGATACTGCGACAGTCGCGCAGTTGCCTTTCCCATCACGCGATACACGACCTCGACGCCGGTGACTTGGCCCGCTGCGTCGACGACCGTGTCGTACAACGCGAGCGGTCGTCCCAGCAGTGGATCGTTGAGCCCGGCGAGGCGAACCATCACAAACTGCCCCGGCACGATCCTGCGAGCCAAGCCGGGAAACGTGACCCGCAGACGATACGTGTCGCGTGCCAAGCGATCGTTCGCCGCGACCGTGACCTTGGCGAATTGGCAGCCGTCGGCGAAATGGGGTTGCGCGTGCGATGCGTCGTGCGAAGTGACAGGCGCGGTCATTGCGGTGGACGGCCTTTCGGTGGTCGCGGATGCCGGGAGCTGGTGAACGATTGGCCATCGCCGTCGCCCGCGTCATCGTCGTCGCGACGGAGACGCTGTTTGCCAAAAATCTTGGGCCGGTTCGCTGGTTTGCCGCCGGGCTTGTTCGTCGGTCGGCCGGAGAATGTGCCGCTCGGCTTGCCACCGCGCGATTTATTCACCGTTCGCCCCACGGCACGGCCCACCGAACGTTCACCGGGCGCGCGCCCCTCGGCTTTCTTTGCGGGGCGAACACCGGGCCGATTCGTCGATTTTCCACGCGGTTCTGATTTTCCTTCGCCCGCGCCTTCGTTCAACTTGCGACGTTTGCGGCGCAGCAGTTTCGCGGGCGGAGCGTGTTGCGTCAGCAGCTTGAGCTCGCTCGGATGCAGTCGGCGAAACTCACCCGGCTTGAGGTCCTTCAGCTTCAGACCGCCGATCGCGATCCGACGCAGCGTCATCACCTTGTGACCGACGCGAGCCAGGATCCGGCGAATCTCGCGATTCTTCCCCTCGGCCAACACTACCTCGAGCTGCGTGCTGTGCTTGATTTCGGAGCGGACCGTAACTCGCACGCACCGGGCCACACCTTCGGCCAGATGCACGCCGCGCACGAGCTTGTCGAGCACGTCCTGAGTTGGGTTCCCCGCCACTTGCACGAGATACGTCTTCTCGACGCCATAGCGCGGATGCGTGAGCTGCTGGGCGATTTCGCCGTCGTTGGTCACGAGCATCAGGCCATCGCTCGACATATCGAGACGACCGACCGTGAAGAGCCGTTCCATTGTCGGCGGCAGCAGATCGATCACGCGCGGGCGACCGGCGGGATCGTAATTCGTTGACAGATAGCCGACCGGCTTGTTGACGAGATAGTACGCCTTGCGTGCGATGTGAATCTTCTCGCCATCGACGCGAATCTCTTGCGATTCGGGATCGACGCTCGCGCCCAGTTCGTTGACCACGCGGCGATCGACCTCCACCCGGCCTTGCGTGATCAGTTCTTCGCAATGCCGACGGCTGCCAAACCCGGCCGAGGCGAGGACCTTTTGCAGCCGGATGCGCACGGACTGCTCGCCCGGTGATGAGGCAGCGGAGTAGTCGTCATCGTCGGGCAGTTCGGGCATAAAATTCAGCGGCGGCGGCGCGCGGTTTAGCAGAGGGACGTTAATCTCACTATGATACGCGAACTGCTGCCGTTTCGGCAGGGGCGAACACCGTCGAGTTCCGGCGAAATGCGGGCTGCGGGCAGTGATACCAGGTGATGATGTGTGCCATGTCCACGTCTTCGTGGACATCCTTTTTCACGAGAGAACATGCCCACGCGGCGTGGGCATGGCACACGATCCTGTGAAAAGGCATCACAACCCTCGGTCCGAGAGACGCCTTAAAAGCGTGCCGAGAGGAAAATTTCTACCGCAATCCTACTGATAGCCGTACCGCGGCGCTCCCCATTGATTCCAACGGGCGCGGGTCGTTTCGGCGGGGGGGCGGGTGTAATCGGGCGGACGAGCGCCGATCACGGGCGGGCCGATCTCGTTGTCGGGATACGGATCAAACCGCTGAGCCCGTTGCTGCTGGTAACTAGCCGGGCCAGGATTGAACCACTGCGGCTTGCCCATGGATTGGCACCCCTGACACGCGCAGATCAAGAGCAGCAAGATTGTCGTTCGCGTTCGCATGTCGGTAGGCTCCGCCACCGGTGAGGGCTGCATTGTCGCGGGAGTATAGGTGGCCCGCGAGGGGGCTGAAAGGCCATTTTCAGCCGCCACACACGCTAGCATCGGCGCGGGTCGCACAACAGGATGAGCCAGCAGCGATTGGCCGTTACAACCCGTGCGATGGTACCCAGATGCAGATTCCCTCGCGACATGCCAGCAGGGGAGGCATTCAGTTCAGCGGGATCTTCCGTAGGACGGGTCTCCAGTCCTACGGAAGATAGAAAGCGCCACGCGGTCGGCGGTTGCCTAGCCGCCGGTGATCTTGCGGATCTTGATGTTGCGGAACTTCACCACATTGCCGTGGTCCTGCAAGCAGATGTGCCCCTTGGTCGGCTTACCGAACTCGGGCATCTTACTGAACTTGCTCGCCGCGACCCGCTCGTTCCAGTCGGGGCTCCCTTTCACATACTCGCAGTACTTCACACCGTTCATGTACTGCTCGCACTTGGCGGGCGTGATCAGAATGCGGAGCGTGTTCCACTCGCCGGCTGGCTTCGTGGCGTCGACATCGGACTTGTAAAGCTGGTACAGCCAGCCCGCCTTTTGCGGATCGTGACCTTTGACGTTGTCTTGAATCTGAATCTCGGGGCCGGTCATCCACGGCGTCTTTTCCGATTCGAGCACATGGTACATCAGACCGCTGTTGCCCCCTTCGGAGATGTTGTAGTCGAGCGTGAGTTCAAACGCGTCGAACTGCTCCGTGGTGATGATGTCGCCCGCCCCTTTGCCGGCCCAAACGATGGCACCATCTTCGATCTTCCAGCCGTCGCCGACTTTGTCCTTCTTGAAGTTGCGGAAGTGCTCGGTTGACTTGCCGTCGAACAGCAGTTGCCAACCTGCTGATTTCTCAGCTTCGGTCAACGAATTCAAAGGCGCGTCCGCAGCGTGGAGCGACGACACGGCGAGCAACAGCACGACAAAGCTGGCGAGGAGACGAAAGGTTTGGCTCATGATGCGAGTACCGACAAGTGACAACCTAGTGAAGTGGACTATGGTACCTGCCCGACATGCGTCTCGCAAATCGAACCCAGTCATAGTTCTTGGTCTGTCAGACGGTCGCTTTGCTCTCGCGCGATGCGGCTGTTACGCTGGGAAACCGGGCTCGGCGAGTGTTCGGTGTCCGTTGGTTCCTCGAGATGTGAGTGGCTCATGATGGTGTTACGTTTGATCGTGGCGATGATTGTCTGCGCGATTTCAGCCCTGGCTTGCGCGGCAGAAATGAACGTCGCCTTGCGCAGCGATTTTCCCGGCGGCAATGTGCTTGTCGTAAAGAGCTCGGGTGCGGACGTGGAATTGGCACCCGGCCTGCGTGGCGGCATGCCGTGGTTCTATTGGCATTTCGAGGCCCAAGCCTCGCAACCGGGCAAGGTGACGTTCGCCTTCGCCGGTCAACCGCGGATCGGCGTGCGCGGGCCGGCCGTGAGCACCGATGGCGGGCGATCGTGGCGGTGGTTGGGGACCGAGCAGGTCACGTATGCCGCGCTGGGTACGCCCGCCGGGGACAAGTCGCGCGAGACCTTTACCTATGAGTTCCTCCCGCAGCAACTGACGGTTCGGTTCGCCGTGGCGATTCCGTATCTGGCGGATGATTTGCAACGGTTTCTCGATGTTCAGCGGGAGAATCCGCACTGGCGGCAACTGTCGCTCACCAAGACACGTCGCGGCACGCCCGTCGAGCTGTTGCAGATTGGCGAGCCCGGGCCGAATGTTCGCGCGATGATCGTAACGGCCCGGCATCATGCGTGCGAGTCGATGGCCAGCTACGTGCTCGAAGGTTTCTTGCAGGCCGCGATGTCCGATCGGCCCGAGGGACGCGCGTTTCGCCAGCGTTATGTGCTCTACGCGATCCCGTTGGTGGACAAAGACGGTGTGCAGGCGGGCGACCAAGGGAAGAACCGCGCTCCGCACGATCACAATCGCGACTACGGTCCGACGCCCATGTATCCCGAGATCGCGGCGATTCAGGCACTCGCCGAGTCGCAACAGGTGCAGTACGCCATCGACTTCCACTGTCCGGCCTTGCGGGGCGACATTC
>JAEUIL010000606.1 GCA_016794255.1 Planctomycetaceae bacterium
CTTGGGGAGTGCCTTGAGCAACTGATTCTCGGCACTGTACAAGTCTTGCAGTTCCTTGATGTACAGGTCGCGGAGCGAGGCGTACTCGACATCAATGCTCGAGAACAGGCCGCCGATTGCCTTGGTCACCTTCTCGGTCCAACTGCCGTTGCTGCCGGACTTTTGGCTGTTGCCACTTTGCTTGCCGCGGCTGGTGTGTTTTTGGGCGGTGGTCGACCTGGTGCGGGTCGTGGTGGTCGTTCGTCGCTTGGTCGCCGGTTTGGATGCCGTCTTGCTCATGGCCAAAGTCCTCGTGCAGAAAAGAGAGAAGGAGCGGATGTTAGCTCGCGACCCATCGCAAACCTTGTGCCGAAGGCGAGCGCGTTGTTATTCGCAAGTTGCGCTGCCATCTACAGAGGGCGAACACGGCGCTGCACAGTCGCTACTAGAAAGTGCGCGGCAGCGGAAGGAACGGTTCGGCTCACGCGCGACCAGGCTGGTTGCGCAGCGGTCGACAGGTTGTGTCCAACGCGGTCGCCATGAACCGTCAGAGAGCCGCCCCCGTTAGGGAGCGACATGGCGAATGTGAAGATGGGCCAAGTAGATGTTGGCCGGGTTGTTGCCGACGCCCGCCGGCTGACGATGCTCGTGCGACGAGTAATAGACGAGCAACACCTCGTCGGCCGCGACGCCGTCGACAAAGCTTTGATACGCGCAGTCGCCGCCGCTGGGAATCGTCCAGGGTTGTTCAACGCCCGTGGCGGTAACCGTCCAGACTTTGCAGACGGCGGGAAAACCGATCCCGCGTTGCTCGGGGATCGACCGCGCGGCGAGCAGCACGCCACCTTGCCGAGTCATGTGCAACGCCGGACCGCCGAAGTTCCAGGCGTCGGTCGGGAACGCTTTCCACGGACCGAGCGGCGCTTGCCCCAGCACGACGACACCGGCGTTCGAGTTGCGAACGGCCGCGACCAGTGTCCCGTCGGGCGTCCAAGCCAGATCGGCCTCGTGTCCCCAGCCGCTGCCACCGGCTTGGCCGATCGCGCGACTCGGACCTTCGCCGTAACTGTGCAGTGCCTTGAAATTCACGCCATCTTCCGAGCGATACAAGATCAAGCCAAACGTGCCGCCCGTGTCTTTGATGCCACAGCGGCCGAGGCTGTAAAACGCGCCGTCGGGACCACGTCGAATGCGAAACAACCAGCGGCGTTGCGATTTGAACGTGAGCGGATTGGCGGCTGTCGGCGTGACAAACTCGGTTTGCAACTCGCGCGGTTCGCTCCATTTCAGCCCATCGGCCGACTGCGAGTAAAAATCCTCTTTCGAGTGAAACACGAGCTGGACTTTGCCGTGATTGTCGAACACGAGCGGATCGCGGCAGTCGTGATCGCGCGTGAACTGGGCCACCTTTTGCCACTTGGTGAGGTCCGTGGCGGCAGCGCGAATCACGACGATGTCGGCCGACTTGGCCTGATGCGACTCGGCGCTGCGAAACGTGACATAGTAATGGTCACCGACTCGGGCGATGCCCGGGAAGCCGTTGTGCTTCTGATCGGCCCAGATCGTCTGCGTCCAGAAGTTGAGAACCAACGCCTTGGGGAACGGCGCGATCGTCGGCTCGGTACTTGGCTTAGGCTCGGCGGCGAACAGCGTGCAGGGACAGAGAGCCAGTAGCGCGCAGATCACATACTTCATGGCGAACTCGTCGGTTGGCGGGAGTCGCGCTCCGCAGCCAAATGCGGCCGGGCAGCTCGACACTCTGCCCCGCATCTTGTTCGCCGTGCGCAAGCCGGTCAAGCGGCGAGTGCCGTGTGGCGCGGAGGGCGACCGGTCAGCAGAGCATGGCCACGCAGAAGATGTGGCCAGGGCAGGTGATCGTGAGGACCGCCCGCTTACCCTTCGCCCCACTCGCCATCGTGGTCGACTTCAGCGTCGACGAAGAACTCTTCCGCCCGGCGCAACAATTGCAACGCCTCACGATCATCGAGATCGGGACTATGCGCCAACATGCCGCTTCCCTTTTCATGCCCCTCGGGAATCATCGAGACAAACACGAAACGCACCGGTCGCCGGGCCAACTCTTCAAGAATCTGCTCAGTCGTGGCCAGTTCGAGCTCCAACATCGGCGTAAGCTCCGGAAGTAATTGTCGGCGGGAAAGGCAATCGCGGCAGCACAGGCAGGCACTGCTGACCCGTGATCTCTGCCGGAATTCTACGCAGCGTCCATTCCCGGGCAATCGTGGGCTCGTCCGACGATCATCGCCCGGCCGGTTTCCTTGGCCGTTGCTAGCAATTAGATTAAGACGCTCACGGTCCTGCCCGCGATTCCCGCCTGTTTTGCTGAGCATCCCGCCATGTCCGCACTCCCTGTCGTCGCTCCCGAGTCGATCGATCTCGACGCCGCACGGCTGAAACTGGCTTACGACCTGCTCGACGAGTGGACACGTGGTCCAACCCCGGCCGTTCCCAGCGGCGCGATCGTCGTCGGGCGTCACGGCAAGATCGTCGAGCCTCGGTTCTTTGGTCGCATGGGACCGGGCACGGATGCCCCGGCTATTCGGCCCGACGCCGCGTTTCTGCTCGCTTCGATCACCAAGCCGATCGTCTATCTCGCCGCGTTGCAACTCGTCGAGCAAGGCAAGCTCAACCTGACCGATCGAGTCACGCGTTACTTTCCCGAGTTCGCCGCACATCACAAAGAAGAGACGTTGGTGCTGCATCTGTTCACACACACCTCGGGCTTGCCCGACATGCTGGAGAACAACGTCGAGCTGCGAAAAGCTCACGCTCCGCTCGACAAGTTCTTGCAACATGCGATTCGCGACACCGTGCCGCTGTTCAAGGCCGGCACAAATCTGAGTTACCAAAGCATGGGCACGCTCGTCGTGGCGGGCATCGTGCAAGAGCTGAGCGACCTGCCGATCAGCGACTACGTGCAGAAGCACATTCTCGACCCGCTCGGGCTGGAGTCGACGGCACTCGGTCAACGGCATTTCGACACCGCGCGATTGGTGCGCACGCAGCAGCCCGATTTTTTGCCAGCTGGATCGAGCTATCAATGGGACAGCGATTACTGGCGCAAGCTCGGCGCTCCATGGGGCGGCATGTTCGCCACACCGAGCGACTTCGCGGTGATCTGTCAGATGCTGCTCAACGGCGGCACGTACGGCAAAGCACGCATCGTGTCTCGCGCCACGGTCGA
>JAEUIL010000611.1 GCA_016794255.1 Planctomycetaceae bacterium
CAATAGTGACACACTTACCGAGGGAACCGGATCATCGTCGGCAATCGTCGCGGTAATTTGTTGAAGTCCGTTCTCCGAACCGTTTGTGACCGTGGCCACGTCAACCACGACAAACTCATCTCCCTCGAATGTTACGTCATCCACACCTCGCAGTGTAATCGAACCGACCGTTTGCCCGGCTTGAATGACGATTTGTTGACCGCTTCTAGAATAGTCCGAAGCGACGGTCGCGGTGCCAGCGAACGACAGACTAACAGTGACGAGTTGAACCGAGGGATTCGAGAGTCTGGCGAAGATGGTCGCCGCGCCAGCGGATTCGACGAATGGCGAACCGGTCAGCAACAGGCTGGCGCTAGGCTGCAAGTCGTCATCTTGAATCGTCGCAGACACCTGTTGGCTGCCGTTCTCGAGACCATTGATCAAGGTCGTGATTTCAACGACCAGATTCTCTGTTCCCTCAAAGGTGGAATCGTTGGCAGATGTCAACGTGATGGCACCGCTAGTCTGCCCGATAGGAATCGTGATGGCAGCAGCCGAGCGCGAGTAGTCAGCTCCCAAGGCAGCAGTTCCTGAGTATCCAAGTTGGACTGTGATCTCTTCGGTCGTCGGCTGTTGGATGGTCGCCGTCACGATGACACTGCCGCCATTCTCGTTCATCGCCGCGCTATTGATCGATAGACTTACCGGCGGTGGCACGAAAGTGTCGACCAACCGATACAGTTCACTACCGATGATTCCATCGTTGGCGGTTATCCAGACTTCGCCATTCACCAGATAAGGCTTGGGTTGCGCAGAACCTGATCCAGGAAAGAAGTCGCTGATTAATCGGGTGGAATTGCTCGTGCCCCCGCTGCTCCAAAGTTCCAGTCCCGTATTGCCTACGTCACTTACAAACAATAAGCGATTGCCCGCATTGAACAACGCATCGACAGCAGAACCCGTACTACCAACAGCTAAGTCGGCAACCAGCACAGTTCCGTTCGAAGTGCCATCCGATTTCCACAGTTCTCGACCCGATACCCCATCGTCAGCAGAGAAATACAGCTCTCCGCCAAAATTGACCAGAGCACTGGGCGAACTCGAGGCAGAGCCAGCGGCAATATCGCGAACCAGCCGCGTTCCCGAACTCGTTCCATCCGTGCAAAAGAGCTCCTTGCCCTCGGTAGGCGACAGCCCGACAAAATAGATCAGGTTTCCAACACGAGTGAGATTGGTCGGAACGCCAATTAAACTAAAGACCATCCGGGTACCATCGCTGGTTCCGTCAGAAATCCACAAGCCGTTGCTTTGACCAGCTCGCGAGCCAGCGAACACCAAGTTGCCGTTAAGGGTTGATATATCCGTGGGAGCAAGAGATGTCGTCAGTTTAACATCGGCGACAATCGTGGTTCCTGCGCTAGTCAAATCGGTCTTATAGAGTTGGTTATTGAGGGCCGTCGATTGCGCTGCAAAAAACGTTCTGGCACCAATGCTCGTGAATCCGCTAGGCGACGAACCAGACAACGTTGTCAAGTCGATGTTGGCGATCATCTTGGTACCGCCACTTGTTCCGTCGCTGATCCACAATTCGGGACCGTCATTGTGGTTTGACGCGGTAAACAACAGCGTGCCATTCACATTCGTGAGCTGCGAAGGATTGGAAGAAAGGATGCTGATGTCTTTCACTAAATAGGTGCCGGAACAGGTTCCATCACTCCGCCACAATTCGAGACCATCCGACCCATTATCGGCTGAAAAGAACAGAATACCGTTGACATTGGTCAGCCACTGGGGTGAGCTGCCCTTAAGGCCCACACTGATATCGCGCACCAGCCTTGTGCCGGCGGCGGTGCCGTCGGTTCTCCATAACTCCCTGCCGCTGATGCCGTCTGAAGCGGCAAAATACGTGGCTCCACTCATCTGAACCAAGTTGTCTGGGCTCGAAGGTTGATTCAGCGGTGCTGCCGGTACAACCATGCGAGTTCCGGCCGACGTGCCATTACTGATGTACAGGTCAAATCTGAGCGTCGTATCGTTATCATCATTGCTGAAAAATAGCGTCCCGTTGACGTTAGAAAGATTTTGTGGGCCACGTGCTATCCCGGTCGGATTGAGTCCAACCACCATTTGGGTCCCAAGGCTCGTACCGTCGCTCCGCCACAGCTCTTTCGACAAGATATTGTTTGAGTTGAAGGCGGCAAAATAGAGGGCGTTTCCAACGACTATAAGATTGGACGGAAAGCTGGGCAGGAGACCTGGAATTGCATCCTTCAGTAGAACGGTACCCGCACCTGTGCCATCGCTCTTCCAGAGCTCGTATCCTAGGACACGATCCGTGGCAGAAAAAAAGAGCGTACCACCAAGATTGACCAAATTCGTTGGAGTAGAGCTGGGCGCACCGGCGGCAATATCTCGTACCTGAACTGTGCCGTTCAACGTGCCGTCGCTAGTCCATAGCTCACGTCCCGAGTTGGTCGAAGTCGCCGCGAAGTAAAGTCGATTGTTGACGTTGGTCAACTGTGACGGGTTTGAGCTGCCAGTCGTATGGATATTGGCGACAAGATTTGTACCGGCGCAAGTGCCATCGCTTTTCCAAAGCTCTTGCCCATTGGTGCCGTCGTTGGCGATAAAATAGAGCGTGCCATTGACGTTGGTCAACTCTTGTTTGTACAGAGTTGGCATCTGCTGAATGTCTCGGACCAAAACTGTGCCGGCACTCGTGCCGTTGCTCTTCCACAGTTCACTGTCAATGCGACTGATAAAGAACAGGTTGCCATTGACATTCGTGAGGTCATGCAAGACTCCGCAATTATGAACCAGCACCGTGCCAGCGCTCGTGCCGTCGCTCTTCCACAACCCCGAAACGCCAGAATCGGGAACGTCGAAGAACAACGTTCCGTTAGCCACCATAAGCCACCGTGGACCCGTGCTCGTTACAGAAGCAGTAATATCGCGGACAACCCGTGTGCCAGCTGACGTGCCGTCCGAAGACCAAAGCTCAGACCCTGTCCCGTCGTTTGCGCTGAAGTACAACTTGCCGGCAAAGTTGATCAGGTTATTCGGCGCACTGCCACTAGGCCCGGGCACGATATCACGCACCAGTACAGTACCCGTGGCGGTGCCATTGGTTCTCCAAAGCTCGACACCATGATTGCCGTCGTCGGCGGTAAAAAAGTTCGTGCCGTTGACCTCAACGACCGTCGAAATCGTCTCAAAATCGATCGGTTGCGGTGCTATGTCTCTAATTAGCGTCGGCACCAGCGTAAGAAGATTGCGAGCCTCAAGCGGCTCGAACCTTAGCCGACGCTTAAGTCGAGCTTCAACGGCAAAGCGACCTGCCCCTCGCGTCCAGTTCCACAGTCCTTCCCACGCGTTGCGAAGACATTGGACCGACTGCACCGCATCACCCCAAGGAAAAACGTGATTGAACCCTACCGTCCTTCCAGCTTACATATCGAAAACCGCCGCCGCAACATTCACTTGCATTGATCCTCGAGCGGCACGTTCCCAATTAACTGGGGGTCGACACCGAAACCTTCATTCCGCCAGTGAAATGTGGTCGCCGCTTACCAGATAACGGGTGGTTGAGAGTTTGCAACAGATAATCCGCCGCAAGGGATGTCGCCCCGGGTTGACCGACTTGGACAAGTAGTTCTTGCAGCTCGCGTACCCGCGATTCGCGCAGTTCCGGCTCGCGCAGCCAACGCACGAGCGGCCGGGCAAGCTCGGCCGAGCGATCCCCGATCGAAAGAAACTCGGGAAACAACACCTTCATATCGCTCGCTGCGGCGGTGATCGCTTCGGTAGCGCGGTCCACGAACGGCTGCGGATCATTCATCAAATTGCCGAGCGTAAAGTACCGCGTCTTGCGCATGCGACTTTGAATGAAATACCACAAACGATCGATACGGTAGTGAACCACCGTCGGCTTGGCGTGGTAGAGCAACTCAAGCGATACCGAACCCGAGCAGGCCAAACAACACGTCGCGGCCTCGATCAGTTCCGGCGTGCGACCGACATGCACTTCCACCGGCAACCGCAACTCGTTCACCAAGCGGCGCGCTTGCTCGGCATGTTTCTCTTTGAAGGCGGCAACGGCGAATTGGGTCTCGGGCTGTTCGCGGAGAATGTGGGCTGCCGTGTGCAAGAACGCGGGTAAATTGTGTTTTACCTCTTGCGAACGTGAGCCGGGCAACAACGTTACCAACGGACCGCGCGCGCGTTGTTGTTCGACGAACTCGGCGTCCAACGTGCGCTCACGCACCTCGTCAAAGTACGGATGACCGATGAACGTGGCGTTGCAACTATGTTGCCGGAACCAGTCGGCCTCGAACTGCATGCCACATAGCACATGGTCGACGTAACGCCGCATCTTGGCGACGCGCCATTGGGCCCAACCCCACACCTGCGGCGGTGAGTAGTAGAAGACCGGGATGCCGTGTCGCTTGGCTCGTGCCGCCACCCACCAATTGAAGCCCGGATAGTCGATCAACACCACGGCGTCGGGCCGGTTGATCTGAAACTGCCGATCGGCGTCGCGCAGCAGCTTGAAATAGTGGGCCAACTTGGGGAGCACCGCCGCGACGCCCATCACGGCCAATTCCGTCAGTTCGGTCAACAACTCTGCGCCGGCCGCACGCATCCGCGGACCGCCAAACCCGTACGCCGACAGCATCGGGCACCGCGCTCGCAACGCCCGAATGAGATTGGCTCCGTGCAGATCGCCGCTCGGCTCGCCGACGGAAAAGAACACCTTCATAAGTTGCCAGCACTCCGTTGCTTGCAAAGCTAATCGAACCAATGGTCGCGATTCTACGCAAACTCAGCCTGCTATCCCAACACGCCCGGAATCGGCTCACCCTCGGGCAGAATGAAATGCGGGCGGCGCTGAGCGTCGTAGACGCGCTGATGATAGTCGATGCCGATGGCGTGATAAATCGTCGCGGCCACGTCGCTCGGCGAGAAGCCGCGCGTCGTCGGGAAAGCACCATGCTTGTCGGTCGCCCCGATCACCTGTCCGCCGCGCGTGCCGCCGCCGGCGAAGAAAATCGAGCCTGCCGCACCCCAGTGATCGCGTCCGCCATACTTGTTGATCTGCGGCGTACGTCCGAACTCGGTATGAAACACGACCAGCGTCGAGTCGAGCAGCCCGCGCGATTCGAGATCGGTAATCAACCCGGCAAACGCGCGATCGATACCGGCGACGTGATACTCACGCTTGGCCATCTCGCAAATGTGCGGAAACAACTGAGCCGGCACGTTGTGGTTGTCCCAGAGGTTGCCGTAGTCGTGATCGTAACCGTAGTCGACCATCACGAATCGCGCACCGGCCTCGACCAACCGGCGAGCCAGCAAACACCGTCCGCCGATCTTCGTGCGCCCGTATTGCTCGCGCAGCTTGGCCGGTTCGCTCGACACGTCAAACGCCGCGCGAATCCGATCGCTGCCGAGCAACTCGAACGCGTGTTGATAATGACCGTCCATCGCGCCGTAGCCTTCGCGGCGTTCGGCACTGCGCAACTGAGTTTCGAGCAGATCGCGCAATTGAGCCCGGCGTGTGAGCCGATCGACGTTCAACTCGGGCAGTTGCCGCAACTCGGGCGGCAGCCACTGCTCTTCGATGTGCGGATTCGGGTGCTCGCTCTTGGGTGTCGCGGTGAAGTCGGGAATCTCGGGCTCGCCGCCGATCGCAAACGGATCGTAACCCCCGCCGAGCCAGCCGCCGGTGAACAACTTCGTCGGAGGTGGACCGGGCCGAGCGTGTCCCGG
>JAEUIL010000656.1 GCA_016794255.1 Planctomycetaceae bacterium
CGCCATCGCGCCCCTGCGCGGCCTCACGGCCGAGCAGTTGCGTTGGTCCTTTCTGCAGGCCACGGGTCGCGTCGCGCTGCATCATGCCAAACTCGACGCCGCGGCGAAGTCGAAGCCACCGGCGAAGCAATCGCCTGCAGACAACAAGTCAGCGGAGCCCGATCCGGCGTGGAAGGTCAAGCATCAACGCCATGACGCTCTCGAACGGCAGACCGTGGCGTTGATCGCCGCCTTTGCCGGACTGCCGGGCCAATCCGAAGCCGAGTTTCAACCGGTGGTCGATCAGGCGTTGTTCCTCAAGAACAGCACGAAGCTCTTGCCGCTGCTGCAGGACGAACCGGGCACGACACTCGCGCGGCTTGCAACCATTGCTGATGTCGAGCCACTGGCCGATGAGTTGTATTTAAGTGGGTTCTCACGCCGCCCAACGCCTGACGAATTCAGCGCGGTGCAGCAGTTGCTGTCGTCGACGAAGTCACCAGCCGAGCGGCGCGAAGCGTTGCAATCGCTGCTGTGGGGATTGCTGTTGTCGGCCGAGTTCCGTTTGAATCATTGACGTAGGAAGGTCACGATGTCGCGCCGCAAATCGAAGCTCAATGTCTCGCGTCGTTCGCTGCTCGCCGGAGCCGCCGGGGCGCTTGGCGTGGGAACGCTACCCTTTCCGTTGCGGGCCGCGTCGGCCGAGCCACCACGCAAGCAATTGTTGCTGCTGTTTCTCTCCGGCGGCGCGAGTCAACTCGAAACTTGGGACCCCAAGCCAGGTGCCAAGACCGGCGGGCCGTATCGGGCGATTTCGACGTCACTGCCGGGCGTGCAGATTGGCGAATTGCTCCCGCACTCGGCCAAGATCATGCACCGGCTGACCGTCGTGCGCAGCGTGAACTCGAACATTCCTGACCACTTCATGGGGCACTACGCGATGCAGGCCGGTCGCATCGTGCCCGGCTATCCGGTGCTCGGCTCGGCGGCGGCCAAGCTGCTCGAGCGTCCCGGCGACATGCTGCCCGGTTACGTCTCGATTCGTCGCGATGGTCCGAAAGCCTACACCGATGTCGGCGACGCCGGCTTCTTGGGAGCCAAGTACGAAGGCGTGAAGATTCAGAACAGCAAACCGCCCGAGAATTTGGTGCAACCGTCGACGGTCAAGCCGACGCTGGCCGAGTCCGTCGAACGTGTACGGCAGGCCGCGAACGATCGGTTTCAGCGGGGGCGTGAGGCGGCACCGATTCAGTCGTACAGCACGACGTTCGAGCAAGCCAAGGTGCTGATGCAACGCCGTGAAATTTTCGCGCTCGATAAAGAGTCCCCCGCCGATCACGGGCGGTACGGCAAGCACGATTTCGGGCAACACTGCTTGCTCGCGCGACGGTTATTGCAGGCCGGTATCAGTTGCGTCCGCGTCACGCACTTCGATTGGGACGCCCATCAAGACAATTTCTACTGGCATCAAGTCCGTTGTGCCGAGTTCGATCGCACGTTGGTCACGCTGCTCGACGATCTCGAAGAGCGCGGGATGCTTGAACATACGCTCGTGGTCATCAGCGGCGAAATGGGCCGCACGCCGCAGATCAACAATCTGGCCGGTCGCGACCATTGGGGCAAAGCGTGGAGTGTGGCGATGGCTGGCTGCGGCGTGAAACCCGGCGTGGTGTACGGCTCGACGAACGACACCGGGACCGAAGTGAAAGACAACGTCGTCAAGCTCGGCGATCTGTTTCACACCTATCTAACGGCACTCGGCATCGATTCGAGTGGCAAGTATCAGATCGACGGCCAGACGAATCCGATCGCCGATCCCGCCGCGAAACCGATCACCGCCGTGCTCGCGTAGTTCCGTGGTTTGTGCACCTTTCTCGCAGTCCTCATCGCCCCATGACGATCGATCCGCTGAAGTCCAAACTCGCGACCGAGTTCAAGCACGAGACGCCGCTGTTGAGCTGTGCCTTCGACGCCAGCGGCCGCTTCTTACTCGCCGGGGGACGCGATCGCGGCTTGGTGTTGGTCGATCTGGCCAACGCAGAAAAGAGTTCGCTGGCCGGGCATGAGAGTTGGGTCAACGTCATGTCGCGGGCGGGTGAGCTCCTGCTGACCGGCGATTATGTCGGTCGCGTGATCGCCTGGGATTGCAGCGGAAAGGTGCCGCAGCCGCGGTGGACCATCGAGGCGCATCCGAGCACGATCTACGGCCTGGCCGTGAGCGCCGACGGTAAGTCGTTTGCCACCAGCGACCGCGACGGGGGCGTGCGTGTGTGGCAAACCGTCGACGGCAAACGCCTGCATGAGCTGCCGCGGATCGAGCATCCGGTCTACTGCGTCGCTTGGCTCCCCGATGGCAAACGGCTCGCCACCGCCGATCGTCAGCCGCAAAAGCCGCGCGTCAAAGTCTGGGACG
>JAEUIL010000690.1 GCA_016794255.1 Planctomycetaceae bacterium
TGATCTCGCGGTCCTCGACCGCCGTTAGCACCAGCACGGCCAGATGGCGGAACGCGGGGATCTCACGCAGTTGCCGCAGAATCTCGATCCCGCTGATGCCCGGCATCATGATGTCGAGCAACACCAGGTCCGGTCGCTCGGCGCGGATCGTATCGATGGCACCGAGCGCGTCGCTGAGCGTGGTGCAGCGCGTCATGCCAGCGTCGACCAGATACTTGCGCACCACGCGCGCATTGATCGGCTCGTCGTCGATGATCAGAATCTTGCGTGTCGACGGATCGACCGACGACGACACGAGCGGCGACTCGGCGTTCGCGTTCTCGTCGAGTGCTCCGAGCAACGCTTCGATCTGCGAGAACGTACCGACCGTTTGCGCGGCCGAGAACGGTGCAGGCTGAGTGGATGATAAGCTATTCATGATCATGTCAGACTGGTGACCGTGTTATAGTCGGTGAACGCTTCCGTGGCCTCGAGGGCGACGGGGTCGTTGGTTTCGGGGCTTGGCGGCGAATAGACTCGCTTGACCAGCGCAACGATTTCTTGCAAGTGTTGGTCGACGCTCACTTCGTCCTGTTGTTTTGCGGCTCGTTCGAGCAACCCCGCCGGACGCGTGAATGGTGCAAACCCGGCGGTTCCGCCCGAGCCCTTGAGCCAATGCGCCAACTCAGCGACGCCGCCGAAATCTCGCGCAGCAAAAGTTGCTTCCAGCCGCGCGACATTGCGCTGCAAGGCCTCGATAAACTCGACGACGATCTCGCGAAACTCGGGATCATCGACGGGCAGCGAACTCAACAGCGGTGCGTCCTCAACAGCTTCGTCGGCAATCGTCGCGGGGTCGGCGATGGTCGATTCCAACGGCGTCGCTTCCGTGACGATTCCCAAACGATCGGCGATGTAGTTCACCAGCAAGTCAGGATCGATCGGCTTGGTGAGATAGCCACAACAACCGGCCGCTTTGCACTTGTCTTCGTCGCCACGCATCGCATGCGCCGTGAGGGCCACGATTGGCGTCGTCATGCCCGTTTGTCGCAGGCGGGTCGAAGCCGAATAGCCGTCGAGCACCGGCATCTGCATATCCATCAGGATCAAGTCGTAGGGCTGCGCGAGCGCTCGTTCGACGCCGATCTGACCATTCTCAGCGGTGTCGACAATGGCTCCGGCCGAGCGTAGCACGATCGTGATGAGCTTGCGATTCGTCTCGCCATCTTCGACCAACAGCACGCGCGCTCCGGTTAGCTTGGTGCCGGTCTTGACCCGTTGAGCGCCGGTATCGGTGGACTCGCGCTGCAGCGCCAGTTCGCCCGCCTCGACCCACGACACGCCGTCGAGCACCCCCGGATCGAGCGTCGCGGTGAACGTGCTGCCCACGCCTTCGGTGCTGGTCACGGTCAAGTCGCCACCCAGCGCCGCCGCAATCTTTCGGCTAATCGCCAAACCCAAGCCAGTGCCGCCAAACCGTCGCGTCACGCTGTTGTCGGCCTGCACGAAGGGCAAGAAGATCGCGTCGACCTTCTCGGGAGCGATGCCAATGCCGCTGTCGATGACATCGATCGCAAAGCGGAGCTTGCCCCCCATGTCGACCACGCGTGTGACCACCTGAACCTTGCCTTGTTCGGTGAACTTGATCGCATTCGCGACCAGATTCGTGATCAACTGTCGCAACCGGGCCGGGTCCGAAGTGACCATCGCGGGCACCTTGCCACGGCACGTTTGTTCGAGCGTGATCCCCTTCTCCTCGGCCCGAACACGTAAAGCGGCCAGCACGTCGGCGATCAGGATATGCGGCGAGCACGTCACCGACTCGACTTCCATCTGACCGGCCTCGATCTTCGACAGGTCGAGAATGTCGTTGATCAGATTGAGTTGGTGTTCGCTGCTGCTGAGGATCATCTCGAGATAACTGCGACGCACGCGCTCTTCGATCTTCGGATTGCGGTGCAGCAACTTCGCGAAGCCGAGAATCGCGTTGAGCGGCGTGCGAATCTCGTGGCTCATGTTGGCCAAGAACTCGCTCTTGGCCCGGTTGGCGCTCTCGGCGGCGTCCTTGGCACGAATCAAGTCGGCAGCGACGCGCTCGTTTTGAGCAATCTGCTCACGCAACTGTTGCGTCCGCTGTTGCACGCGCTCGTCGAGATAGTCGTACGAAGCTTGCAACTCTCCCTGTGTTGCCTGGATATGGGCGAGCATTTCGTTGAAGGACTCATACAAAGCGCCGATCTCGTCGTCGGTGTTTGAAGCGACGCGGATCGAATAGTCTTGCTCTTGCCGAATCCGATGAGCCGTGTTGGCTAAGAACACCAGCGGCCTCGAAATGTGCCGTTGCAACAAGTACGCCAGCACGCCTGAGACCGCAACCGAAATGGCGAACACGAGCGAACCGAGCTGGACCAGTCCTGCCACGGCCTCGGAGTCGTCTTGCGGCAGGGCTTGGGCCACGAGCTTACCGACGACTTTGCCTCGATCGACGAGCGGTACTTCTATATCGTGATAGGCGATGCTCTCAACCGGTTCCGAGAACTCGACACGCAGCACGTTCGTGTCGGCCCGTTCATCGCGGCCGTAATGCGCCAGCAAGCGACCGGCAGGATCGAACACCTTGAGCGACACAACCGAATGTTCCGCGGCGGCGCTCTGCAAGACCCGCAACATCGCGGCCTGATTGCGATCGACGAGCGGCCGAATAATCTGCTGGCTGATCATCGCCACGATTGTGTGCTGATGCAGCTCGCGCGATTCGTGCATCGTGCGGACATAAAACACCGCCATGCCCGTGATGCTCACCGCAACTGCCGTGATCGCGGTGGCTAATCCCATAGCCAACAACCGACCGCGCACGGTGGTGCTC
>JAEUIL010000696.1 GCA_016794255.1 Planctomycetaceae bacterium
CTGGCCAAGCGGACGAAACTGCATGATCGACGGCAACCTGAGTGACACAGCGGGATTCACGGACGAACGGCAGGCCCTGATCGTATCGCAAGCGAGCGGCGAATGCACACGGCTTTCTGAGTTGATCGTGACGGCACGTGACGAGAGTGTGCGCCATGGTCACGTCCGCGTGGCCATTCATTCCCGGTGAAACGCATGTCCACGAAGGCGTGGACATGGCACACATGCGGCACCACACCCGAGGTTGCAGATCGCGGCCACAAACGCGTAGAATCGCGTCATCTTACCCCTCGCCGCGAGCGACGACTCGCGCGGCTCTCAACGCAAGCGAAATCCTGTGACCAACGCAGCGAAGATTCACATCATCGGCATCGGCGACGACGGCACGCATGGCGTTACGGTCGTGGCTCGGGAATTGATCGCACAGGCCGAGGCGCTCATCGGACCCGAGTATGTCCAGCGTCTGGTGCCCGACTACAAGGGCGAGCGGTTCGTCGTCGGCAAGGACCTCGACGAGGTGCTCGAGTTCATCCGCGCGCGGCAGAAAAAGCGGCTCGTCGTGCTCGTCTCGGGCGATCCGTTGTTCTACGGCTTGGCCCGGTACTTGTGCGATCAGTTGGGCAAAGACCGCTTTGTGGTCGTGCCGCACGTCAGCAGCATGCAACTGGCGTTCGCCCGGGTCAAAGAAAGTTGGGAAGACGCGTATCTGACCAACCTCGCCAATCATCCGCTCGAAGCAGTCATCGAAAAGGTGCGCGTCGCGAGCAAGGTCGGTCTCTTCACCAGTGAAGCGACGCCGCCGTCTCTCGTCGCGCGTGAATTGTTGCAGCGGCGGATCGACTACTTCTGGGCCTATGTCTGCGAGAATCTCGGCTCGCCCGACGAACGAGTGACGCAAGGGGAACTGACCGAGATCGCGGCTCAAGAGTTCTCGCCGCTCAACGTGATGATCTTGGTCCGCAAGCCCGACCAACCCGACCGACCGAGCGAGGCCTTGGGTCGCCGGTTGTTCGGCAATCCCGACGAACTGTTCCTGCAAGCGAAGCCCAAGAGCGGCCTGCTCACCCCGGCCGAGGTGCGCACCATGGCGCTGGCGGAGCTCGATCTCGGCACGCGGAGCATCGTCTGGGACATCGGTGCGGGAAGCGGATCGGTGTCGATCGAGGCCGCGCAGATCGCGCACAGTGGCACAACCTATGCCATCGAGATGGATGCCGAGGATCACGAACTCATTCAGTCGAATGCCGAGAAGTTCGCGGTCACGAATCTCGTCGCGGTCTTGGGACGGGCCCCGGAAGCTTGGGCCAACTTGCCCGATCCCGACGCGGTGTTCGTCGGCGGGTTGGGTCGCGAGATCAGTCGCTTGATCGAGCAGGCCTACGATCGCTTGCGACCCGGTGGCCGACTGGTCGCCAATGTCGGCAGCATCGAGAATCTGGCCGATGTCCACGCGACGATGCACGGCCGAGCGGCGGATGTGAATGTCTGGATGATCAACGTCGCGCGGGGGACGTATCAGCTCGAACGAGTCCGGTTCGAGGCGTTGAACCCGACCTTTTTGCTCTCGGTGATCAAACCCACTGCAAGCTGACCGGCCTGTCCGACGAGGCAGTCGTGCTGACGTGACCGAATCGTGTGGCATGCCCACGCCGCGTGGGCATGTTTACCGGTGAAAAAGCATGTCCAAGAAGTCGTGGACATGGCACACAACTTCACACGGCCTCTCCTCAGGCGGGGGATTTCTGTTCACTTTGCGTCAACCGATCCGATACAATAACGTCAGTTCCGATTATTCACGGATCCGTGCGGGTATTTCCCCATGACGCAGCTCGAAGCCCAGGTTCGTCGCGCCCGTCGCCGGCTGCTGTTGCAACGGTTCGTGCAGATTCTTTGCTGGAGTTGGTGCGTCGCGTTGGCAATCGCGGCGGTGTTGGTGATCGTCGATCGTTACTGGCCCATGGGCATCGACGCTTGGCAATGGTGCGCGATCGCAGGGGGCGCGGGGTTCGTTGCAGCCGTTGTTCTGACTCTGATCAAACGTTATCGATTGATCGACGCGGCGGCCGAGATCGACCGTCGTTACGCGCTCGAGGAACGAATTTCGAGTGCGTTGACGCTGGCACCCGACGAGTTGACCACACCTGCCGGTCAAGCGCTGGCCCATGACGCCACACGCCGCGTGGAACGGCTCGTGATCGGCGAGCGGTTTCCGTTGCAGTTCGGTCGCTGGGCATTCGCGCCGGTAATTTCGACCGTCGTGGCTGTGCTGCTTGCCGCGTTCTTGCCCCCGTTGGCGATCGACAACCCGGCCCAAGCCAATCTGACCAGCCAGCAAGAGAAAGAGCAGGTCAAGAAGTCGGCTGAGCAATTGCGCAAACAACTCGAACAACGCAAACAAGAAGCCGAGCAAAAGGGACTCAAAGATGCCGAGGATTTATTCGGCAAACTCGAACGTGCCTTGCGCGAGGCCAACGAGGCAGGCAAGTCGGATCGCAAGGAAACGCTCGTCAAGCTCAACGACCTCGCCAAGCAGCTCGAACAACGTCGTCAAGAATTGAACGGCGCCGAGCAGTTCAAGAATCAGCTCGAACAGCTCAAGCAAATGCAGCAAGGGCCGGCTGACAAGATGCTCGATGCTCTGAAGAAAGGCGATCTAGCTAAGGCTCAGGCCGAGATGAACAAGCTGGCCGACAAGCTCGCCAAGGGTGATTTGGACGAGAAAGCCCGTGAGGATTTGGCCAAGCAACTGGAGCAAATGCAGCAGAAGCTCAACGCCGCGGCCGAGGCCCAGCAGCAGGCGCTCGACAACTTGCAAAAGCAGATCGATCAAGCCAAAGCGGCCGGCAAGCAAGACGAAGTCGAGAAGTTGCAGCAACAACTCGAGCAACAAAAGCAAAAGATGCCCGCCCCGGATGCGATGCGGCAAATGGCCGACAAGCTGGGCAAGGCCGCCGATGCCGCGAAGAACAACCAGGGGCAACAGGCCGCCGAGCAACTCAAGCAGTTGGGTCAGCAGATGGAACAAATGAAAGAGCAACTCGCCGAGGCCGAGATGCTCGATGCCGCGCTCGATCAAATTGCCGACGCGAAACGGGGCATGTGCGAATGTGAAGGCCAAGGCGAAGGTGGCAAGCCGGGCCAGGGACAAGGTCGCGGCCAAGGTCAGCAGGCCGGTGCTGGTGATGGTTTGGGTAAAGGCCAAGGCAAAGGTTTCCGACCCGAGCAGGCCGGCGACACGTCGAGCTACGACACTCAGGTGCGACAAAAGGTGGGCAAGGGCTCGGCGCTCGTGACCGGCTTTATCGACGGCCCCAACGCCAAAGGGAACGTGCAGGCGCAGATCAAGAACGAATGGGAGTCGGCCAAGGGCGAGCAAAGCGATCCGATCGCCGATCAACCGCTGCCCCGCAACTATCGCGATCACGCCAAGCGGTATTTTGATTCGCTGCGGACGGGCAAGTGACCCGCTGGACAAGCGCGGCGGGGCATTTAGATTAGTTCGAGTTGATTTAACGTCTGTTCTTCTCTTGGGGTTGGCGTCCGCGCCAGTGGTTTGTGATGGAACCTGTTCAAGACCCGGCCGCGTTGGCGCATGCTCTCAACGAACAAGGCGTGGCGTACGCTCGGGCAGGAAATGCCGAGGCGGCGCAGCAAGCGTTTGAGCAAGCGATCCGCACGCGGCCCGAGATGCCCAGCGCGTACAACAATCTCGGCAACATCCTGCGACGTCAGAATCGCCTGCAAGACGCCGAGTTCGCGTTTCTGCGGTCGATCGCGCTCGATCCGTTCGATACCAGCGGGCTGATCAATCTCAGCCGGTTGTATTGGAATCAGGGGCGTTACGGCGAGGCGACGGTGCTGTTGCGCAATGCGACGCGCGTCAAGCCGGACGAGCCCGAGGCGTGGCGGGCTTTGGGTCAACTGCTGGTCGAGATGTCCCAGACTCAAGAGTCGCTCGCGATCTTTCGCAAGTTGCTCGAGCTTGCCCCGCGTGATGCCGAAGCGCACATGGAAATTGCCAAGGTGCATCACGAGCTGCGCCAATGGAGCGAGGCCGAGGCCGCGTATCGCCGGGCACTCGAGCTGGATCCAAACCTGTCGGCCGCACACGCTAACTTCGCGTTCTTGCTCTCGGATCAAGGATTGACCGCCGATGCGCGGCAACACTACGGTCGCGCGTATGATTTGCAGCCGTCGCCACGATTGCGCATCGTGCGCGACACGATGGTGCCGCCGATTTATCAGTCGGTGAGTCAAATTCAAGAAGTCCGTGAGCAACTGCGCGACAATCACCGCCGACTCATCGCTGACGGCGTGACCATCGATCCGACCGACAAGGTCATGCCGACGTTGTTCTACCTGACCTACCATGGCTTCAACGATCGCGAGTTCATGCAGCAGCATGCTCGCTTGGGCAATGGTCCGCGGACGGTCAAATTCGATCTGCGGCCACCACGGTCGGGCAAGATTCGCATCGGCTTCATCTCGAAATGCCTGCGCGATCATACGATCGGCCGGCTCAATCGCGACGTGATCGCCGGTCTGTCGCGGGCCGACTTCGACGTCACGTTTTTTGCCGTCGGGCCGAGCGACGATTACATCGGCCAAGCGATTCGCGCCCGGGCCGATCGCTACGTGGTCGTGCCGGGCAGTTTGAGCGCCGCCATTCAAGCCATCGTCGCGCAGCAGCTCGACATTCTGTACTATCCCGATATCGGCATGGACCCGTTCTCGTACACGCTGGCCTACTCGCGATTGGCTCCGGTGCAGTGCGTCACCTGGGGACATCCCGAGACCACCGGCCTGCCAACGATGGACTACTTCGTTTCGTGCAAACATTGCGAAACGCCCGAGTCGCTGGCGGCTTACAGCGAGCAACTCGAATTGCTCCCGCGGCTGGGCGTGTGTTACGAACGGCTCGCGCCGCTGGATCATCTGGAGTCGCGACGGTTCTTTAACTTCGCCGACGATGAGCACATTTACTGCTGCCCGCAGACGTTGTTCAAGTTTCATCCCGACTTCGATGAGGTGATCGGCGGCATTTTGCGGAACGATCCGCGCGGGGTGCTGCTGTTGCTCGACTCGCAACATGGCAAGTGGCGTGAACTGCTCGAACAACGCTGGAAACGGACGATTGGCGACGTGCTGTCGCGCGTGAGGTTCATTAAGCATCAGCCGCGACCCGACTATTTGCGACTACTGGCCGCGAGCGATGTGATGCTCGACCCGATGCACTTCGGCGGTGGCAACAGTTCGTACGAAATGCTCGCCATGGGCACACCGGTGGTCACGCTGCCGAGTCCGTTCCTTCGGGCTCGCCTAACGCTGGCGATGTATCGTCAGATGGAGTTCAACGAACTGGTGGTCGAGAATCCGCGACAGTACGTCGATCTGGCCGTGCGATTGGGTACCGACGCTGATTATCGTCGCGGGATGCGCAAGACCTTGCTCGAACGGAGTTCCGTGTTGTACGAAGATCGCGCCATCATTCGCGACTACGAGGCGTTCTTCAAGCGGATCGTGAAACGCTGAGTCGTAGCCCGACAGCTCACGGCGCGTTCGACACAATCTCGGGAATTCCGCCCGGTGCGCCGACTGCGTGATAGAGCGTGACTTGCGCCGTGTTGTAATCGATGACCGCCCGTAGGTATTCGCGGCGAGCCAAGGCCAAGGCTTGATTCGACTGCAACATTTCCAGCGGCAGCCCTTGCAGATTGCGAATCCGCTCGAGATTGCGAGTCTGCGAACGTTCGGCAGCCGCGATCCCCTCGCGGGCAATCTCGACCTGTCCGCGCCGCGACTCGATCTGGGCGTGAGCTTCGATCACTTCGCGACACACCTGATCCATGATCGCCATCTGGGCGACGTTCGCTTGCCGCACTTGCGAACGTGCCTCGTTGCGGGCTGC
>JAEUIL010000698.1 GCA_016794255.1 Planctomycetaceae bacterium
AAAAACTAAACACCAAACACTAAACACCACTCCTCCCATGCGTATTCCCGCTCGCCACAATTCGACTGGCATGCAATTGCAGATGACGCCGATGATCGACGTCGTCTTTCAGTTGTTGATCTTCTTTGTGTGTACCGCCAGCTTTCAAACACCCGAGCAGGCGTTGCCGACGCTGCTGTCGGTGGCGGGAGGAACGAGTGCCGTCGAGACGCCGATCGACCCCGAACTGTTGGAACTCGAGGATGTGGTGATCAAACTCGTGCGTAGTCCTGCGGGAACGCGCTGGCGGGTGAATGAGCAGTTGTACGAACGCCTGCCGCTGTTGCGAGACTTGCTCTTCGCCCTCGCCAAGCAGCGGCGCGATCTGCCCGTGATTTTGGACGTCGAGGCCCAAGTGCCGCTCGGCGATGTGATCGATGTGTATGACCTGTGCCGGGTGATCGGCTTTGAGCGGATTCAATTCGCCGCCAAAGGAAAGAGTTGACTCATGGGCCGATTGGTCACCCAGTCAGCAAGCGTAGTGGTGCCTTTCACTGGATCGTGTGCCATGCCCACGTCCGCGTGGGCATGTTTGCTGCGGAAAACGCATGTCCACCAAGACGCGGACATGGCACACATTCCCAAACGGTATCACGACCCCAACCAGGCTGAACTTCTCAGCGATTTCGCGCGGCGATAGAATATCGCGTGGAGCGAAGGAATCGCGAACCCCATGCCATGATCCGGATGAACCCCATCGTCGCAACGCCGGTCATGCGCCGTTGGGCGGGGTTGTTCGGCGTGATTGCCATTTTGCTCGGTTTGGGCAGCGTCGTCGCGATTTTCGGCCGGGATGAATTGCGATCCTGGCGACGCGAATGGGCGACGTATCAGTACCTAGCCCAACTCGATCTGCAAGTGTTCATCGAGCGCGGCAGCAACTTCACGCATCCGCACCTATCGCCGTTGCGGCTGGGCAAGCCGCTCGACGAATTGGACGTCGTCTTCGATTACGATTTCGAGCGGGCCGAGGCTCTTGAGAAACGTCTGCGGCTGGTCGATCGTCGCACGGTGCTCGCCGAGATCTATCGACGCGTCTGTGCCGATTGCCGAACCAACACCGAGCGGCACTTGGCGTTGCTCAAGTTCTGTCGCCGCGCCAGTTTTCACAATGCGTTGCAACCGATGTGGCGCGACGGTGCGATGATCGCCGATCCGCTGCTATTGCTCGAATTGGGCGAGCAACGCTGCGGGCAAACGTCGCGCGTGGCGGTCGATCTGTTCGAGGCTGGCGGTATGCGCGGCCGCTTGGCTCAGCTTGCCTGCCATGTCGCGGCCGAGGTGTATTACGACGACGACTGGCATTACTTCGACCCGGGCATGTTCAGCGGCGCCGACACGGTCTTCCACGCCGACGGTACTATTCCAAGCTATCGTGAACTGAGTCGTCGCCCCACCGCGATTGACGCCATTCCCGACCACGTCGAGCCGCTGCACGACAATCAGCCGCTCGGTGGGTCGGCTGAATACCCGTCTAGTTTTTACTTCGCGAGAGCCACGTACACATCGCCCGCTTGCTACTGGATCAAAACGGCTACCCCGGAACAGGCGAAGACGAGTCGCAATTACGGTTGGGAGCTCATCGAAGGCCGCGAGGCCGACTGGGATTTGAACGACGACCCGATCCGTACCGCGCCGGGAGCGCCGCTTAATCCCCGCTGGGAAATCGTCGGCAAGCGGTTAACTTGGACCGCCTCCGAAGATCGCGACGGCGACTTGCTCGGCTATCGGGTGTTTGTCAGTCGGCAGCCGCGTGGCTGGTGTTACGGGCCTGACTGGAAACCGGCGATGTACGACGCCTGCACGCAGCTCCCGCCCGCCGAGTTGGGATTGTTCACCACGACCACGGCGAGCATCGATTTACCCGACGATTTACCGCGCCCGTTTTACGTGACCGTGATGGCCTACGATCGCCACGGCCAACAAGTCGGCTGCCGGTTGAATCCGCGGTCGATCGAGATGGTCGCGGAATAGCGACGGTCCGTCGAAAAGGCAGAGGCACCACGGAGACACGGAGGTCACGGAGAAATGTGGAAGAAAAGAAATTGAAAGCGATGTTTGTCGTGTGGCTATGAGTTCATACAGACATTACAGCATTAAACTCGCTCTTCTTCTCTCCGTGTTCTCCGTGTCTCCGTGGTGAATTCTTCTTCGCCCAGGAAAAGACGTTACGCATGAATCGCCCGCCCCGCGACGGCCATGCAGGCCTCTTTGATCGGCTCGGCGAGCGTGGGATGCGCGTGACACGTACGCGCGAGATCCTCGGCACTCGCGCCGAACTCCATGGCGGCGGTGGCCGAGGCGATCAACTCGCCAGCGCGTGGCCCGATGATGTGCACGCCCAAGATGCGATCGGTCTTTGCATCGGCCAAGACTTTGACAAAACCGTCGATCTCGCCGAGGGCGCGAGCCCGAGCGTTGGCGCGGAAGTGGAACACGCCGCGACGATACTCGACTCCCTCGGTCTTGAGCTGATCCTCGGTCT
>JAEUIL010000743.1 GCA_016794255.1 Planctomycetaceae bacterium
TTGGCCAACACCGCGAGGCTCGGCGTGAAGGTGCGAATGCAAGCCGGCTCGACCGCTGCCAAACGACGACGGATGTCGTTCGAGGCATCTTCACCGGGATGTTGGATCGTGGGGGGCGTGGTGATGGTGGCCATGGGAACCTCAGGGGGAAGGGCGAATGCAAAATGAGAAATGCAAAGTGCAAAGTGAAAAATGATGAAGCTAACTATTCACGCGACCGGTGTACAAAACCTCGGGCGTGGCGCTGCCGGGTGCGAATAAAACGAGGCCGCCGAGCTTGTGATCGATTTCGACGACACAATTGGGTGTGCCGGCGACGTGCTTGGCGAGAATCGCTTCCATCGCTTGGACAGCGGCTACGGTTTGACGATCGGCGGCGATGTCGTTGTAGGCCAACTGGCGAGCGGCGGCGAGACGCGCGGACCGCTTGTCCGCCGGTCCACCGAACTCAACCGTCGCCACCTCACGCACGAATCGTTCCAGCACCTCGATGCCGTAGCCGCGTTGCGAGCGATCGTTCCACGGCTCGAGAAACACGCCGTTGTAGTGATTGTTGATGTTCACCTTGCGCGTGAACGGTGTGCGTCCCTCGACCGTGCATTCGATGCCACGCTTGCGGCTATGAGCATTCCACACGCCGTTGTCGAAACGGAACTGCACCTCTTGATCGACATAGCCGGGGAAGTTGTCCGGCGTGACCCAACTGGTGTGGATGTCGAACGCCGCCTCGCGACCGTCGCCGTACTCGTAGATCATCCGCAGCTGGGTCGAGTCCCACGTGGGGCCATCGGCCGGACCAACGATCCCGCGTTGACCGCTGCAACTGATGCTCTTGAGCCGCCCGCCAAACGTGAAGTCGATCAACTTAATATAGTGAACCGCGACGTAGGTGCCCGGATTGCGGCCCACGATCCACTCGGCGAACTGACTGCCGCTGATGCTCTTCGGCTCAAGCAGCGTACAGTAACCCGTGTTCACATGCTGCAATTCACCGTCGGCCACAAGCGTGCGGAGCTTTTTGTGGTCGGGGTCGAGTAGCTTGTGATACACGACCTTGGCCAGCACATTCTTCGCCCGGGCGATCCGGTCGAGTTCGTCGAGTTCGTCGAGCGACAGCACCGAGGGCTTTTCGATCAGCACGTGCTTGCCAGCTTCGAGCGCTGCCTTCGCCGCGGCGAAATGACGATCGTCGGGCGTCGCCACACAGACGAAGTCGACGCCGCTGGCGAGCAACTGGCCGATCGAGTCAGGCTCGCGGTAGCTGACAAACGGCGCGATCCGGTCACCGGCCGCTTTCTTGTACGCCTCGGCTCGGCTGCCGGTGCGACTGGCGACCGCGGCCAAATTGACTCGACACAAACCGTAGGTGGGATCATATAATCCGGTCGCATGGGCCTGCTCGAAGAACGGCCGATACGTCTCGTCGAAGATCATGCCCATGCCGACCATGCCGGCCCGCAGCTCGTGGGTTGCCGTTGAAAACGGACCAGACATAAGTGAGTTCACTCCGGAAAAACGATTGCGGGCCGAAATTTGGCAAAACCGACGTATTCGACACCGAATGTTAAGCTATACTGGCGCATCGAGCCTCGGACAGATTGTTCATCGGCGGCTCAAGTGAATTCACTTTAGGGGATGGAACCATGAATGTCAAGTCGCCAACCGCAGATGACCACCACGAGCCGGCCGAGGCGTCGCTGGTCGACAATGTCTACGAGCAGATCCTGCTGCAGATTGTTCGGGGCGAGCTCAAGGGGGGAACCGAGCTCAAGAGCACCGTGCTCGCGTCGCAGTTGGGCGTCAGTCGCACGCCGGTCGTGCAAGCCCTGCAACGCCTGACGGCCGACGGCATTGTCTCGCAGGAGCTGAACAAACGGGCGATTGTGCGCGAAGGAGCCGAGAACTGGCTCGTCGAGATGCACGAGCTGCGCGAGTTGCTCGAACCCGCCGCGGCTGCCCAAGCGGCGATTCACATCAAGGACGAAGACCTCGCCCGGCTCG
>JAEUIL010000800.1 GCA_016794255.1 Planctomycetaceae bacterium
GGCCATCGAAACATGGCCACGGCCTCGGCGGTCGCGCTCACCTATGTGCTCACGCTCGTGTGGTTCGCCTGGAAAGCTCCGCTGCGGCCGATCCCCCGTTGGTCGATCGTGCTGTCGATGCTCTTGCCCGTGGCCGTGCTCGATATCAAAGGTTGTCAAGGTGACTTGGTGCCGATCGTCGGCCTGCGCTGGGAAGCGCCGCAAGATTATCACTTGGCGACGAAACTCGAGTCGGCGAAGGACGCGACCACGCCAGTCGACTTAAAGACCACGACGCCGCGCGACTATCCGCGATTTCTTGGCGCCGATGGTCGTGCTCACGTAAGCAACGTGCGACTGGATCGCGATTGGCAGGCCCATCCGCCGCGCGAAGTTTGGCGACGAGCGATCGGCGCGGGCTGGTCGGGCTTTGCCGTAGTCGGCGACTATGCCGTGACCCAAGAGCAACGGGGCGACGACGAGGCCGTTGCTTGTTATCGATTGGCCACCGGCGAGCCGTTGTGGTTGCACACCAATCCCGACCGGCAAGACACTCCGCTCGGTGGCGTCGGTCCGCAGGCAACACCGACGATCGATCACGGCGTGGTGTTCACCTACGGCTCGATTCGCTGGCTCAACGCGCTCGACGGCGCGACCGGCAAGCCGTTGTGGACCGTCGACGTGGTGAAAGAGTTCAACGCCGAACAGCCCGACTGGGGGCGGAGTTGTTCGCCCCTGATCGTCGGCGACACAGTGGTCGTCAGCATCGGCGGCACGAATCAGGCGCTGATGGCGTTTGATCGCCAGACCGGCAAGCCCGTGTGGAAAGCTGCCAGTGGCAAGCCCAGCTATGCCTCGCCGATCATGGCTCGGTTCGGTGGTGTGCCGCAGATCGTGATGCTGCACCAAACCAGTGTCACCGGTCACGATCCGCACGACGGCCGCGTGCTGTGGACCTTCGATTGGCCCGGCTTGGGGATGAAGGTATGTCAGCCGATCGCGCTCGACGAGGAGCGGATGGTGCTCGCCTCGGGCTATGGCTACGGCGCGATGCTCGTCAGCGTGCAGCGCGACGGTGAGACGTGGACGCTCGAGCAGCGCTGGGAGAGTTCGCAGCTTAATCCGAAGTTCATGAACCCGCTCGTCGTGGGTGAACATCTTTACGGCTTCGACGATGGCGTGGCGATGACGTGTCTCGATCTGGCGACGGGCAAGCGGACCTGGAAGAAGGGGCGTTACGGGCATGGGCAGTTGCTTCAGGTCGGCGATTTGTTTGTGGTGCAGACCGAGCCGGGTGACGTAGTGCTGGTCGAACCCAATCCGAAGGAGCTGCGCGAGTTGGGCCGCTTCTCGCCGCTCTCGGATCGCACCTGGAACAATCCGGTGGTCGTGGGTGAGTATTTGCTCGTTCGTAACGATCGTGAGGCCGCGTGTTACCGCCTGACGGTGGTGCCGCAGCCGTGAGCGTTTTACACACGCAACGGGCGTGTTGACATTCGGCAACACCGGGCCGTTTTCGGGCGTTTTTTGGTGAAATCGACGATCCTGCCGCAGGCGTAACCTAGGGTTTCGCGTGGGCCTGATATCGAATACCAACCTCGCTCGTGGATAAGAACATGCGTACGCTCAATCGTCTGTGGAATGAACAAGATGGCGCTATCGTCTCGGCTGAGATCATGTTGGTTGGCACGTTGCTTGTGATCGGCGTGATTGTCGGTCTCAAGAGCGTGCGTGACTCGGTGGTGACCGAGTTGGCCGACATTGCTCAGGCCTTGGACAACACCAGCCAGAGCTATTGGTACGGCGGCAGTCAGAACGCCTACGGTGGCACGTCGGCCGCGTCGTACAGCGACAACGCTTACCAGAACGGCACCAGCGCCAAGTGCATTGACACCGCTTCGAGCGCGATGGGCCAAGGCTAGTCGCTTTCGCCGAGCCAGCAGCACGGTACACTACAGCGAGCGGCGCGGGGCAGCAGCCTCGGGCCGCTCGCGGTGCTTTTTGGACAGGTAGCACGACGCGGTCATTGGATGAAAGCGTGATACCGTAGTTGGGTACGTGTGCCATGGCCACGCTTGTCGTGGCCATGCGAGTTGGTGAAGATGCATGCCCACGAAGACGTGGGCATGGCACACCTCGGCATGAAGTGTCACGTCTCATCGTTTCAACTGCGTGGTCTCATCGATTCGCGGAGTACCCATCATGGCCAACTTCGACCTTCCCCCGCCGCCACCGAATCCGAATCGTGGCGTCTATCGCTGGTTGATCGGCTGCGGGATCGCGGGCGTACTGCTCGTACTGGGTTGCGGCGTGTGTGGCGGCTTGTTCTTCGCCAGCATCTTCTCGCTGATCAAGTCGTCGACGCCGTATGAAATGGCACTGGCCGAGGTGCAGCGCGATCCGCAGGTCATCGAGTGGCTCGGCGAACCGATCGAAGCAAGCTGGTGGGCCACCGGCAATCTTGAGATTCACAACAGCGACGGTCGTGCCGATCTCGACTTCAAAGTGACCGGGCCGCGTGGTTCGGCCGACGTCCATACGCTGGCCGTCATGTCCGCGGGGAAATGGAAGCTGACCAAGCTGCTCGTGACTTCCGGAGACCACGAGCCGCGCGAGATCGTCGCCCCGGAAAAGCCGCGGCAGCCCGAGAAGGTCGAGTAGTCTCGCGCGTTACTTGCCCCCGGCCGCGATCCAATCCCAATTGAGCGGCTGATTCTTGTCGAGTTTCGGCAGGTCGACCGCCATCGCCTCAGGATATTTTTGCACTGCGCCGGTGTTGAAGATCACGACTCGCTCGTCGGGTTTGATCCAGGCCTCGCGAGCCAATTGATCGAGGGCTCCGATACACGCGGCGGTCTCGGGACAAATCGCGATCCCTTCGAGCGTCATGCCGAGCTCCATCCAGCAGCGGATCGTCCGCTCGGCGACTGCCAGAGCACGGCCGCCACTGGCTCGCACGGCATCGAGGATCATGAAATCGCCCACGGCCACCGGGACGCGCAACCCACTGGCGATCGTCGCGGCGTTGGGGAACAACTCGGCGAACCGCTCACCTTTGTCGTAAGCCGTGACGATCGGCGCACAGCCATCGCTCTGTACAGCGACCATTCGCGGCCGCTTGCCACCCTTCGGCAGCCAGCCGATCTGTTCGAGTTCGTCGAACGCTTTCCACATGCCGATCAACCCGGTGCCACCGCCGGTGGGATACAGAATCACGTCGGGCAGCGTCCACCCGAGCTGCTCGGCCAGTTCGAGACCCATGGTCTTTTTCCCCTCGACGCGATACGGCTCTTTGAGCGTCGAGATGTCGAACCACCCCATGCGTTCTTTGCCTTCACGCACAATGCGACCGCAGTCGTTGATCAGACCGTTGACGAGGAACGTTTTCGCGCCACTGAGTCGGCACTCGAATTGATTGATCGCCGGTGTGTCCTCGGGCATGAACACAAAGGCTTCCATGCCGGCACGAGCGGCGTAGGCGGCCATCGCTCCGCCCGCGTTACCCGCCGTCGGCACAGCGACGCGGCGAATGCCGAACTGTTTGCACATCGAGATCGCCAGCGCCTGACCGCGGCTCTTGAACGAACCGGTTGGCAATTGCGATTCGTCCTTGACCCACACGTCGTTCAGCCCGAACTTCGCTCCTAGCCGCGGACACGGCAGCAGCGGCGTCATCCCTTCGCCCAGGGTGACCACCGCCTGATCGTCGGCCACGGGCAGCAATTCGCGGTAGCGCCACAGGGTCGGTTCCCGATCGCGGAGCATTTCTTTCTTAAAAACTTTGGCGATCGCCGCGAGGTCGTACCGCACCCACAACGGCCGGTCTTTGTGCATCGATTGCGGGCAATCAGCCGGCAAGTGCGTGCCATCAATCGCGCTTTCCAGGTGGGTCACGTAGCTCGGCATGGAAAAAACTCGGGGCAGGGTGGATGCTAGCGGGACAGCGAGACGATTAAGGTAACAGATGGCAGGGGAGGTGGTTAGTGGTGGGGGAGAGGTGAGTAAGTGAATAAGTGAGTAGTTAATTGAAAGTCCCGTCGGTCTGTCGCTCGCTTGCGGTTTCGCGCCCGAACCTGAACCATTGCTCCCCAGCGACGTAATTCATGGGAACCGACCCCCGAGACCATACGATGCGCCGCGTTTTCTCCCCATTGCTATCGCTCGGCATCGCGCTGTTGCCCGTGCTCGCGCAGGCTGCCGAGGTCGAAGGTCGGCTCGCAGATGACCAACGCGCGGCCTTGTCGCGCACCATTCGCGGCGTGCTCATCGAGAGTCTGCCGCGGCAGATCGAAGACGCGGACGACTGGGGCGCTCAGAAAGAAGTCCCGTCGGGGCTCAAGTTTGAAACGGTTGACGGGAAACCGAAGTTGTCGAAACGCACCAAGCCGGTCAATCATGGCTTGTGGCGGCAGATTGCGGTCGAGCCGGTCGAGCCAGAGAAGAACTTGCGATTCGAGATCGTTGAAGCGCGAACGCTCGGTCCGCAGCGCGTCGCGTTTGAATTGGTAGCTGCCGCGCCGTTGCGAGGGACCGCCCGAGTGGAACGGTGGCGGTTCGGCGTGAAGTTGTTGAATTTTGCCACCGAGGCCGACGCCGAGGTCGAATTGCGACTGACTGGCGAAGTGAACTACCGAACCGAATGGCGTGGCGATGTGAATCAGCTCATCATGCAGCCGACGATTCGCACGGTCGACCTGAAGCTCGTCGAGTTCGATCTGCAGAAGCTGGGGATTCTCGACGGCAAATTGGCCGAGGAGTTGGGCGATCTCGCCACGCCGGCGCTAGGTCGGCAACTCGACAAGCAAGAGGCTCGGATGGTCGAGAAGATCAACCAGACGCTGGCCGCGCGGCAGGACAAGTTGGTGCTGGACGTCGATTGGTCGTGGCTCGCCCGGGGGCTGACCGACTATCTCAAGAAGCTCGCGCCGTCCGTCCCAGGCGAGTGAATCGTGCGGCGGTCAGGGCTGCGTCGATCAGTGGGACTGTAGCGGTTATCCGACTCCCTGCGCAAATTTGACGGACGGCTACCGTCAACGATAATGAAACGTCAGGGTTCCTGCCCTGCTTTTCCTTCTGGACGGGTCTCGTCTCTTGCTGCACGGTTGGCGTTATGCAACCCCAAATCTCACGCTACATGACGCTGCCGTTTTGGCTCGCGACGGTCGTGTTGCTCGTGTTGACGGTATTGGTCGCGTGGTACGTCTATGATGTGAATCGCCGCCTGAGCGCCGAGCTCGAAGCCGACGTCGAAAGCGTCAAGTACGCCGAAGAGTTGACGCTCGGCGTGCGCGAGATTCGTACTCACCTCAATCGCTTTCTGCTGACGAGAGATGCGATCAACCTTGATGCGATACCTGCGATCGACGAAGAGACCGAGAACTGGTTGACCAAAGCGGCAGCCACGATTCGCACCGAAGCGGGTCGCGAGTACATTAACCAAATCCGCCGGGCTTATAGTGAGTTTCAGCAGCAGTTCCCTCTCGCTCGCCAAATGACCGACGAGGCACGTTTCAAAGCCATTAATTCGATCAAGGACGACTTGTTCAACGCCAAGATCATCGAGTACAGCAATCGATTTCTGGATCAGAAACAAGAGTTGATTCAAGAGACCGTGCAAAAGAACAACGCTTTTGCGTTCCAGTTGAGCCTGGCTTTGATCGCCTTGGGGGTCTGTGGCGCCAGTGCCGGGGGACTCGTCGGTTATCTCTGGTCGGCGTCGCTGCAGCGGACCGTCGTGCAGTTGAGCCTGCCGATTCATAACACGGCCGGTAAGCTTGAAGAAGTGATCGGCCCGGTCACGGTACGGGGCACGCCCACGAGTTTCGCGGACCTGCAAGGCAGCCTCGATCGGATTGCCACCCAGGTGACGCAAGTGGTCGAGCGTTTACAACGTAGCCAGCGGGAAACCCTGCGAGCCGAACAACTCGCCGCAGTCGGACAGATGGCAGCCGGTATGGCACACGAGCTGCGCAACCCACTGACCTCGGTCAAGATTTTGATCCAGGCCGCGAGCGATCGACAATCGCTCGGGCCGCGCGATCTCGTAGTCCTTGAGCAAGAAGTGACCCGCCTCGAACGGTTGATTCAAACGTTTCTCGATTTTGCGCGGCCGCCGCAAGCCGAAAAGCAACGCCTGGATTTGCGACAAGCCGTGCAGGAGACGGTGCAGTTGTTTACCTCGCGGGCGGATCGTGTGGCGGTGCAGATCGTGACCTCGCTGCCCGCCAAACCGGCCTGGATCATGGGCGACGCCACGCAAATGCATCAGTTGTTGCTCAATCTGCTCATCAATGCTCTCGATG
>JAEUIL010000835.1 GCA_016794255.1 Planctomycetaceae bacterium
GTCAAACGTCAGGCTGCCGACGGCTCGCTGGGCGTGAGCGCCACGCAAGACGCGCCCCACTGGCCCACCGGCATCGCCGTGCTCGCCTGGGCACTCGCCCCGCGTTACTCGCCGTATAGCGCCGCCACGCACCCGTTTCGCGAACCCATCGTCAACGCGCTCAAGTGGATATTCTCACTCAAAGGCAAGCCCGCGCCGCAATCGCCCGAGTTGGGACATGACACCACGCTGGTCGGTTGGCCGTGGGTCGAGAGCACGCACACGTGGCTCGAGCCGACGGCGCTCTATCTGCTCGCGCTCAAAGCGACGGGGCAACACGCTCACACTCGGGCCCGCGAGGCAGTGAAGGTGTTGCTTGACAGACAGATACCGTGCGGTGGCTGCAATTACGGCAACACGTTTGTGCTGGGTCAAGAACTTCGGCCGCACGTCGAGCCGTCGGGCCTCGCGCTTTGGGCGCTGGGCAACGTGCCCGACCCAACCGGCAAGCTCGCCAAGTCCATCGACTTTGTTGTGCGCCAAACCAGCGCCGAGACCTCGACGGTGTCGCTCGCTTACGCCTTGTTCGGACTTGCCACGCAGCAGCGGTTTCCGGCTCAGGCTCAGGAATGGTTGGCCCAGGCGTTGGCCCGTAGCGAAAAGCGCGAACGATCGGCTTATCGCTTAGCGTTGGTCGCGCTGGCAGCACTCGGCGAGAAGTGCCCGATGATTCAACTCGCTCAAGAGGAATCCGCATCATGAGTGAATCACCGCGACCGCATCCCCCGGCTTGGCAGCGACTGCTGAACACGTCGCTCTCACGCCGTTCGTTATTGCTCAGCACCACCAGTGCGGTGGCGAGCGCGCTCGGCTGCGATATCGTCAACAAACTGCGGGCCCCCAAGCAAGCGAAAAAGGCGCCGGTCTTCATTGCTCGCAACCAACGTTATGACGGACCGCTCGAACAGACGATTCGCGATGGCCTGCTCGCCTCGGGTCTTGATCCCGCGCGGCTCAAGGGCAAGAAGGTGCTGCTCAAGCCGAACATGGTCGAGCCCACGCGACTCAGCCCGCAGATGACCACGCATCCGGCGGTCGTGTTGGCCACGGCCGAGGTGTTTCGCAAATGGGACTGCACGGTCAGCGTCGGCGAAGCCCCCGGCCATGTGCGCGACACGGAAATGGCGCTGAGCGAATCGCGGCTCGGCGACGCGCTCGACTCGGCCAAGCTCCCCTTTGCCGACTTGAACTACGAAGAAGTCGGCTGGCGTGACAACAAACTGAAAGTCTCACCGCTGCCGGGCCTGTTCTTTCCCCGCTCGGTGCTCGAAGCCGATCTCGTTGTGTCGATGCCCAAGCTCAAGACTCACCATTGGGTCGGCATCACCGCCTCGCTCAAGAACATGTACGGCACGCTGCCCGGCATCAAATACGGCTGGCCGAAGAACGTGCTGCATCACGCCGGCATCCCGCAAACCGTGATCGACATCAACGGAGCCCTGCCCCCGACGGTCGCGGTCGTCGATGGCATCACGTGCATGGAGGGTGACGGGCCCATTCTCGGCAGCGCCAAAGAGATGGGCATCATCGGCGTCGGGGCGAATCTCACGGCTCTCGACGCGACGCTCGCCCGGATCATGGGCCTCGTACCGCAGCGGATCAGCTATCTGATCTTGGCAGAGCAGAAGCTCGGTCCCTTGAGCGACCGGCTCATTCAACAACGCGGCGAACGCTGGCAAGAGCTCGTCTCGCCTTTTCAAGTGATGGATCGCGAAGCACTCAAGTTTCTGCAAATGCGCGACCGCGGCGAACTGGAAAGCTAAGAGTATCCATCACGCTCCGCGCGATGCGCCGACGACGTCGTCTAGTATCAACGCCAAATCCGGCCGCAACTTGGTCAGACGACGTGAATCGATGCGTTGGGTCTTATCAGAAACAGAATCCGGCAAAGATCCGTTCACGGGCCAATTTTAGAGAAAGCGACAAGTGCCTTACTCACCGCGCTGAGCGACAACTCACGCAGCGTGAGCCGAATGGTGCCGGTCGGCGAGGCCGCGGTCGGCGAGCATCGTCAACCATTCGCCGAGCGACAACCAGGGCCACAGCCGTTGCCGATGATGTGCGATGCCGGACTGATGCTCGTTCCAAAGTTGCTCGACCGTCTTGCGCGGATAGTGGGGCAGCTCGCGCAACCGTGAGCCAAAGAGAACTTGACTCGCCCAGGGCTTGAGTGGCCCGCGGAGCCAATCGTCCTCGGGCGTGATGAACGCGACCTTGTCGGTTCTCGTCCGCACCTGCTCGGGCAAGACCCCCTTGCCGGCTTCACGCAAAATCCACTTGCTCCAACCGTCGCGAATCTTCAGGTCGTTCGGGATCGCCATCGCGAACTCGATCAAGCGATAGTCGAGGAACGGGTTGCGAACCTCGATCCCATGTGCCATCGCGTTGCGATCGACATAGCGCAGCAGCAGCGGCAAACAGGTCTGGGTGAGATCGGCGTGCAACCGTTGCCACAGCCGGTTGGGACCGGGCACCGTGGGCGAGGCGTTGAGTGCCGCCGAAGTTCTGGCCTGGAAACGCTGTCGCAGTTTTGACCACACGCGGCCGAACGAGAGCATTTGTGCCCTCTGGTCGGCACCGGCGAACTGAGCGTGCAGCGCCCGTTGTCGGCGGCTCACCGTGCGATACTCGTTCCACGCCCGCCACCAACGCCCAGTGCGAGCCAAGTCGTAAAGATGAAACGCGAGGTGCGGCGCGTAACCGCCGAGCAACTCGTCACTCCCTTGGCCATCGAGCAGCACGATCGTCTGCTCGTGCCGCGCGCGACGCATGACTTGCCATTGGGCGAAGATCGACGACGACAAGAACGGCTCTTCTTGATGCCAATGCAACTGACGAATTTGCGCGACGAGGTCGTCGGCTCGGGGGACGATGGTGTGTGGCGTGACGCCGTTGTGTGCGACCACAGCGTCAATGTAGGGCCCCTCGTCGAACAACGGCTGCTCCGGAAATCGGGCCGAGAACGTGTGCTGTCCCGCCGCGGCAGGTTCGCTGCGTCGCAACTTGGCGATCGTGCCGACGATCAGCGACGAGTCGAGACCGCCGGAAAGACTCGATCCGACCGACACGTCGGCCCGCAGGCGAATTCGGACCGCGTCGTCGAACAGTTCGCGAAAAAGTTCGATGTACTCGCCGTCGTTTTTGAGGCGGATTTGGTTGTGCGGATCGAGTTGCCAATAGCGCCGCAGGTTGAGTTGGCCCTGGTCGTCGAGCGACAGCGAATGAGCGGCGGGGAGTTGCTCGATGCCGGTGAACATCGTCCGACCGGCAGGCGGGAGCGCGAATGAGTGCGCGAACCGTGCGAGCATGGTGTCGTCCGGCGAGCACGTCACGCTCGGATGCGCCGCCAGCGCCTTGATCTCGGAGGCGAACAGCAATTGCGTGCCGTTCCAGCGATAGAACAACGGCTTCTTGCCGAGCCGATCGCGCGACAGGAACAGCCGCCGGTCGCGATCGTCCCAAATCGCGAACGCCCACATGCCGTTGAACCGTTCGACACACGACTCGCCCCATTCGATGAACGCGGCGAGCAACACCTCGGTGTCGGTCTGCGAGTGAAACTGATGCCCGAGTGCGGTCAACTCTCGGGCCAATTCACGATAGTTGTAGATTTCGCCGTTAAAGACCACGACAAAGCGCCGATCGGCCGAGGCCAACGGTTGCCGACCGGCCGCCGAACGGTCGAGAATCGCGAGCCGCCGATGGGCGAGCCCCACGTGAGGCGTCTGATCGTTCTCAATCCACGCGCCGGCGTCGTCAGGTCCCCGATGCACGAGCGTCTCGCGCATGGCGATCAACGTCGCCGCGTCGATCGGCTGGCGGAAATCAACGATGCCGACGATGCCGCACATAGGGGAAGCTTACGAGATGGCGAGGTAAGGGGACGCGGCTGAACGCAGATGAAGGGGATGAACGGAGATAATTTATTGCGACAAGCTGAGATAACGAAAAACGCCGCCGGGACGTGAATCCCGACGGCGCGGAAGCAAGTAACGTGAACTCACCGAACGACGTCGGAAACGCTTAGGCCTTGTGGATTTTGTCCCGGCCGTGACGCACGTTCTTCGTCGCGTTGCGACTGTCGACCACACAGCGAGCGTGCTCGCAAATGAAGTCGTAGTCGAACTTCGTGTGGTCGGTCACGATCACCACCACGTCTTGCTCGGCCAAGAACTCGCTGGTCAGCGGTTGGCTGTGCAACTCGGGCAATCGATAGTGACGCGACTTGGGCAACCGCGGAATGTGCGGATCGTTGTAGGTCAACTTCGCACCCGCGTCGTTGAACAACTCCATCAAGCGGAAGGCCGGGCTCTCACGCGGATCGTCGACGTCTTTCTTGTACGCCACGCCGAGCAAGCAGACCTTGCTTCCCTTGATCGGCTTGCACGCCTCGTTGAGCACATGCATCGTGCGATCGACAACGTACTGCGGCATGAACGTGTTGATCTCGCCGGCCAACTCGATGAAGCGAGTCGTCATGCCATGCTTACGAGCGAGCCAAGTGAGATAGAACGGATCGATCGGAATGCAGTGACCGCCGAGGCCCGGGCCTGGGTAAAAGGCTTGGAACCCGAACGGCTTGGTCTTCGCCGCGTCGATCACTTCCCACACATCGATGCCCATCCGCGAGAAGAGCACTTTCAGCTCGTTCACCAACGCGATGTTCACGGCACGATAGGTGTTCTCGAGAATCTTGCACGCCTCGGCCACCTCGACGGTCGACACCGGCACGGTCTCGACAATGGCGCTCGAATAGAGCATGCGAGCCAAGTGGAGGCTGGTTTCGTCCATGCCGCCAATGACCTTCGGAATGCGCGAGGCATTGAAGCTTTGATTGCCTGGATCTTCGCGCTCGGGGCTATAGGCGAGATAGAAATCTTGGCCTTCGACCAAACCGCTCGATTGCAGAATGGGCAACAGCACATCGCGTGTCGTGCCGGGATAGGTGGTGCTTTCGAGCACGACCATTTGGCCCGGTCGCAATGAATTCGCAATCTGCAAGCCGGTCGCTTCGATGAATTGCAGGTCCGGATCGCGGCTTTCGTTGAGCGGCGTCGGCACGCAGATCAGCAGCACGTCGGCTTCGCCCATCCGCTGCATGTCGGCGGTCGGCGTGAACTTGTTGCCCGCGAGGCACGATTTGATCCACTCGGGCTTGATGTGATCGATGTACGTTTTGCCCGCGAGCAGCAGATCGACCTTCTCTTGGTCGATGTCGAAGCCCATCGTGCGATAGCCGGCGTTGACGAACGCCTCGACCAGCGGCAGGCCGACGTAACCCAAACCAATGACGCCGACGACGGCGGTCTTCTTACGAATCTTGGTTTCGAGGTCGGTCCCAGTCAGCGTACGGGGAGGATCGATGATACTCATGCAGAATTGCCTCCATGCAAGTGTGTTCGGTTGTGCTCAGCAGCGTCGGATCGCACGAATGAGCCGGTCGTTCTTCCGATGAACTCGCGGCTATTATCGGCAGCTCGCGGGCAGACCCTGAGAGCGGGTTGAAAGAATACTAAAGAAGTCCGCGCGGCGACAAGATCAGCTTGCCAGCGCTACCATGGCGGCACCGCAATCGATCTTGTCACCTGCGGGCGATCGGGTCTAAACTCTCGACTGTTGCCCGATCATGCGCAGCAGCAATGCTAGCACGGCCGGCCGGTGCGCGACGGATTCCGCAGCGCCGCAGATATCATCGCCGAAGCAAACTCTCGTGGAAAGGAAGTCACGCATATGGAATTGGCAGGCAAGCGTTTCATGGTCATTGGCGGCGCCGGGTTCATCGGCTCGCACGTGGTCGATCAACTGTTGGCGGCCGACGCCAAGGAAGTCATTGTCTATGACAACTTCTTCCGCGGTACCCGCACCAATCTCCGCCAAGCCTTGC
>JAEUIL010000842.1 GCA_016794255.1 Planctomycetaceae bacterium
AGGCCCTTGTTGTCGTTACCGACGCCCCAGGTGACGAGCGCTCCGCCGCCACTCAAGACGGTCAGGTACCGTCCCTCGGCGCTGTCGCCATCGGGCACGGCGGAAAAATTCTCGATCGACTGCCAGGTTTTCCCTTCGTCGGTCGACCGCAGGAACACCGGCCCCATCGCGAGCAACGAGCCCTTTGCCGTCCGCATGATTTGTTGATACGCATGCTGTTTGCCGTCGGGTCCCTGTAACGGGAACAACGACACTTCCTGCGATCGCGGGTCGAACAGCATCGGCGGCAACCCGCGAAGCGGCAACAGCCACCGCGATTGCGACCATGGCAGAACATTGTGTCGCACCGCCCCCAAGTGCTTGCCATTCACCGGTCCAATCAAGCCTTGCTCGCTCCACGTGCGACCTTGATCGGCGCTGATCGAATAGAGCAACGCCCGTTCGTAGTAGCCGTCGGTCTTTTTGTCGTCGGCGATGTAGTTCCACGTCACCACAATCCGATCGTCGGGCAGCGTGTCGGCCGTGCCGGGGTATACCTCGAAGATTTTCACTTCGCGAATCACATCGGGCCGCTTGGCCGAAGTCGTAATCGGAAACGGCTTTTCCCACGTAGCGCCGTTGTCCGTCGATCGCGCGACCATCAGCACGTTCGCACCTTTGTAGACCACGACGAGCGTGCCATCTTTCGTGCGGCAGATCGACGGATGCACATGGCCCGAGCCGGGATTGGGGACGATTTGGACGGGAGTGTCATCGGCGCGAACAGCAGAAGTTGTCATCCAGCCGAGAAAGCCAATCAGCATTAAAAGAATCCGGGTGACGTTTGGCAATTCGGAACAACACATGAGAAACCGTTGCCTTTTCATAGGAGGAGGCCGTGAGACAGGAAAATGCCGTGTTGTGTGGGATCGAAGTCGATCGCGTCGGGACGGCTTCGCGTGTAGCGGGAAATTGACTACCGCATTATGGGCACGAGTTTTCTTGGTTGCCACACCCCGTGGCTTTCTAGTTTACGAGCATGACCCACTATCGGCGCTCTGGTTCAAATGCCGTGTAAGGCTTCAGCTGAGCGATTAACAACTTCCTCACGGCCTCACATTCTTGTTCCGAGGCCTTATGCAAAAACCTAGCGTATCCGAGATGAGTAGGTTCTACGTAGACTGACACATCCCCGAAGTAACCGTCGGGGATGGTACGAATAGACTGCTTAAGTTCTTCGTATTCCTTGAAGAGTGTTTGGCCATCTGGCGTTCGCGGAAATTCGAAGCCCCCCTTTAGTTGACGGACCAAAGGGTGTCGTTCTACGGTTTGGAGCTTTGCATAAATGGACTCGTTCTGCTTGATTATGTGCTGAACTTGGTCGTCTGAGAGCATCGGCCCAAACCGCATTGTAATTCGGTAATCGACCTGGACCGTATGGCGTTTGTAGTAATCGTCCAGCGTTTCGTTTGCTCGTCCACTTGTACCCACAAGATTAACGAAAACGGGGTTCTTTAGAGGACGAATGATTAGGCGTTTTGGGTCGTTCTCGCATACCCAGCTTTCTGGTAAGAGTGCAGCGACCCGTTTCGTGAAATCTGGTGGCGGAGCGACGGAAACATCATTAGCAATCGCGACTCCAGTTTGGCCGAGCAATACCGCAATCGACAGCGTAGTCCAGAAGGCTGATTTATGCTTCACCGTCCATCCTCCGAGAAGTCACATCGGTGCGTAAGGGTAAACGCTATACCCTACTTCTCAAACGGCAACTTGCCTTCGCCGCGCGGTTTGACTGGCCCGTAGCCGCCGACTTTGTCGTAAACTCGCACGTAATCGACCAGCATCTCGGCGGGAAACTTAGTCTCGGCGTTCGGATTGCCCAAGAACCGACCGCCGACCGCGATGTTCATCACCAGGTAAAACGGCTGGTCGAACGGTGCCGGCCAGGGGTTCAACTCCGCCTCGTTGACCGGCTTCGCGCCGTTGGTGCCGTCGAGTTTGCTCGTGCTCCACCAGTGCGATTGCGTTTGATAAATCTTGCCGTCGACACCCCAGCGGATCTCGCCCGGCTCCCACTCCAACGTATAGACATGAAAGTCAGCAAACGTTTCACCGGCCGGGAAGATAAAGTCGTTGCCCGAGTGAGCATTCGCGGGCCAGCGTGATCCGTAGTGCAAGGTGCCGAGCACTTTGTTCGGCTCCTGACCGCGAGCCTCGACAATGTCGATCTCGCCCGAGGAGGCCCAAGTGCCGTACTTGTCGTCTTGCGGCAGCATCCACAGCGCCGGCCAAACACCTTGACCGGTCGGCAGCTTGGCACGAATCTCGAACTTGCCGTACTGCTTGGCGAACAGCTTGCCGCCATCTCGCGCACGAGTTTTGAGCCGGGCCGAGGTGTAACCGCAGCCGTGCAGTGATTCTTTCAGGGCGCGGATGTGTAACATTCCCTCGGCGACGCTCGCGTTCTCGGGCTCACGAGTGTAGTACTGCAACTCGTTGTTTCCCCAGCCGCTGATCCACTGATTGGCCGAGTAGTTGAAGAAGCCGTTGCCGACATCGAAGTCCCATTTCGTGCGATCGAGTTTGTCACCAGCAAACTCGTCGCTCCAGACGAGCTCGCATGATTGGGCCTGCACATCGATCGCGCATGCCAGGAAATTCAGCGCAGCCGTGACCACCGCAAGGCAAACGCTAGACAACGAACGTCGTAACACACGCAACATACGCTTAGCTTTCATCGTTAGAACGGACCGGCGAGGCTGAGTTATCCTGCCACGGACATTGGAGCCTGTCGAGACTTTTCACGCTACCGCAGCCGATTGTCCGTAGGATACGGACCGGCCAGACTCGTGACGGGGATCGCGATTCTTGCCCCGGTTGGCGATTTCGTCGTGAGTTTTAATCTGCTCGGGATACCGACCCGCGCAATCGATTCGACCGATCCGCGAGCCCCGTCGACAGTGGCTTCGTGCGCTTGCCGAGGTTAGAATCGCGGCTCCTACCTCTCTCCCTATTCGCCCGCCGCGGAGTTCACGCCATGTCGATCCTGATTTCCCGTCGTAATGTTCTCAAAGCTGGCTCGGCAATCGCCGCGTTGCAGTTGATCGGCAACGGAGCACGGGCGGCGCTGGCCAACGGCAAGCTGCGGACCGCACACATCGGCGTGGGCGGCATGGGCGGGGGCGATCTGACCTCGATCGCCTCGCACGCCAAGGTCGAGGTCGCGGCGCTGTGCGACGTGGATCAAACCCGGCTCGACGCGGCCGCGGCCAAGCACGCTCAGGCCGTGACCTTCCGCGACTATCGCGAGATGATTGCCAAGTTGGGCGACAAGATCGATGCGGTCGTGGTCTCGACACCGGACCATACGCACGCCCCCGCCGCTATGCTCGCCATGTTGGCCGGCAAGCCCGTGTACTGTCAGAAGCCGTTGACGCACGAGGTATTCGAGGCTCGTCAGTTGCGGCAGGTTGCCGAGCAGAAGGGCCTCGTCACGCAGATGGGCATCCAGGTGCATTCGAGCGTCACGTATCGTCGCGCGGTGGCGATGATTCAAGGTGGCGTGATCGGCAAGGTCAGCCAAGTGCATGCGTGGTCGAATAAGAATTGGGGTTATGACGGCGGCGCGTTTCAACCGACGCCGCAAATTCCCGCCACGCTCGACTGGAATCTGTGGCTGGGGACCGCCGCCGAGCGTCCGTTTACGCAAGGTGTCTATCACCCGGGCAACTGGCGGAAGTTGATCGACTTCGGCACCGGCACCCTGGGCGACATGGGCGTGCATATCTTTGACACGCCTTACGCGGCGCTCGAGCTTACCTTTCCGCGTTGGGCCAAGACCACGTGTCGCTCTCCCTCCGGCATCGGGCATCCGGAAAAGAACATCGTTGAGTACGAGTTCCCCGGCACGAAGTACACGACCAATAGCTTGTCGTGGAAGTGGTACGACGGCTCGTTCGCCCCCCCGGCCAGCGAAGCGCTGCAGTTGCCGGCCGATCTGAAGTTGCCCGGCCAAGGGTCGTTGTTCGTCGGCGAAGGTGGCACCATGCTCCTGCCGCACGTCGCCGAGCCGGTGCTGTTTCCGACCGAAAAGTTCAAAGATTACAAGCGACCGGAGCTCGAGAATCAAAACCACTATCATCAATGGGTCGACGCCTGCCTCGGGCAAGGGAAGACCAGCGCGAGCTTTGCGTACGCTGGGCCGTTGACCGAAGCGCTGCTGCTCGGCGTGGTCGCCAATCGTTTCCCCGACACCAAGCTGATGTGGGACGCCGCAGCGCTGCAAGTGACGAACCTGCCGGCAGCCAATCAATTGTTGAAGCGCGAGTACCGTGCCGACTTCAAGGTCGCCGGGCTAGGCTAGGTCGAACGACGTCACGACCTGCAGGCTAAGGTAGGGCGGTCCGGAGATTGCCTCGCAGCGTTATTGGCATTCGTTTGGCAACGCATTTTCGTAGATAGGCGCAAATTCGATTGCATCGTCGTTGGTAAGTTGCGTACTCGCGAGCCTTGCTGAGCAAGTCCAAAGCTCGTTCGACGTGATTGCGCACTTGCTGACGCTGGCAAACTGAATTCGCGAATTCGGAACGAGCAAACAATTCTGGCCTGTCATTATCCTCGCGACGTCGCGAGTTCGTCGAGTATGTGCTGGGTTGACACCGCCCTGGCAAGAAAATCCAGTCGTAGCCAGTTCGACGCCCGTTCGTCAAGCACGATTCTTTGCGGAGGGTGCCGCAGAAGCCCCTGAGCGAACTTCGCCACCTCGTGACTATGTCGCATGCCGAGTCGAACTAGAGCTGCGAGCGCAATTCTTGCCAGCGACTCAAAGAGATTTGCTTGCCGCGAGCAAAGCACAGCCATGGCACACATCAATTCTTCGGCAGACGATTCGTCATCATCTTCGAGGGTGACTTGGAGCAGTGTTAACGCCGCCGCCGCCTCATCGGCGGCAAGCGAAGTTCCTTTCTCCAACTCGCTTCGCAATTCACAGATTCTGTCGACCGCCAACTTAAGGTGTGCTGACATGGTTGTGCCGCCTAGTTGCCAAACGGTGAACAATGCTGGGTCAAACCCGCGAACGCCCCCGTAGCTTAAGCGAACAATTCCTCCGCTGTCTTAAGTCCACTAATCCGCAAGGCCATATGCCGACAAATGTTCGCCGAGTGTTTCCCCACAGGTATACCCTTCATCTCGGCTCGTGTTAGATGTCAAAATACACCTCAAATGGATCTGACGACACGCCCCAAACATCGACCACTGTAAACACGATAACGTGGATTCCAGGAACCCCTTGTGGCGTGACTAGGTAAAACTCGTTCTGATTGATGACTGACGTACTTCCCGTTGCAAAGTATTCGTAATTGACAACCGCTGATAGGGCGGCTTCATCTTGCACCGTGCCATCGAAGAACACGTCGTTCGACGAGTATCCAACATTCACCGATGTGACTTGCGGAGCTTCGTTGTAGATGTCGCCGGACGCTGACCCCGCTTGATCCCAAGCATTGGTTACCGAAGCGGATACCTGGCCGAGCGAGGATGCGATGACCGTAATACTGTACGTCCCATCAGCGTTGATGGTTCCCGTTCCTGACGCAACGCCCGAAAGCGAGATCGACCTGCCTGCCATCCCACGGCCGTCGACCGATCCAGTCACGCAAATCTCACGACCATTTCCGGTTTGACAGATTGCGATCGTTACCGTGGGGGCAGTTTCGTCAACCGTGGCTGAACTTGTGCCATTTTGTCCCCAGGCATCGGTGACCGAACCACTGACCTGCCCCAGTGACGAAGCATCGATGTCGAAGGCAAAGTTGCCCTGCGCGTCGACCGTGATGGAATTGCTGAAGACGCCACTAAAACTCACACCTAGCCCGCCCTCGTCATCCGTCACTTGGCCTGTTACATGCACCTGTCGACCGTTGCCCGTGGGCGTGGCGCTGAAGGACAAGGATGGTGTACTACTCGAAACGGTCGTGGAACTATTGCCGACCTGCCCCCAAGCGTCGGTCACTGAGCCAGTGACTTCTCCGAGCGCCGATGCATCGGTTTCGAACGCGAAGTTGCCTTGAGCATCGACGGTTATCGAGCCACCGATGACGCCGCTAAAGGACACTCCCAAGCCATGCTCGTCATCTTCTACATGGCCGCTAACTTGCACCCGACGGCCACTACCGGTGGGCGTTGCACAGAATGACAAGGCTGGCGTACTACTCGAAACGGTCGCTGAGCTGTTGCTGACCTGCCCCCAGGCATCGGTCACCGTACCATCGGCTTGTCCGAGTGAAGATGCATCGGTGTAGAATTCGAAGTTGCCTTGAGAATCGGTCGTTACCGAGCCCCCAATCACACCGCTAAAGCTCACCCCCAGACCGCCCTCGTCATCGGCCACATGACCGCTAACATGGACTTGTCGACCGCTGCCGGTGGGCGTGGCGCTAAAGGATAAGGAGGGCGCATCACTTGAAACGATTGCCGAGCTAGTGCCGACTTGCCCCCAAGGGTCG
>JAEUIL010000660.1 GCA_016794255.1 Planctomycetaceae bacterium
GCCGAACCAATGCGGCCAAGCGTCGGTCGCCTTCGTGCGCTCGTCGAGCGGCTTGCGATACAGGGGCGGTTTGAACAGGCAATCGAGATCTTGCTCGGTGGGTCCGAAGGGAATCAGGACGTACTTGCCGCGCTTTGTCACCGGCGATTGAAACTCTTCGACCGCGAACAATCGTGCACCATAGCGCGGCTCAAAGCGCCAGCCCGGCACCGCAAAGATCGCCGCGAGTGCCACGGTCATGACTCCCAACAAGAGCGCCGCTTGCCCCCAACGCCACGGTCTGTTCGAACCACGCGTTTTGCGCCGCCAGCGCAGCGCGATCACCAGCGCGAGCCACGGAATGAACGCGACCAGGCTCATGTTGAAGATGTAGTTGACCGGCTCTTCGGCGACAAACAAGCCCCGGAACCAGGGGAACAGCACCTGATCGCCATCCCAAAACACGAGTGGCAGATTCGAGGCCACGACCGGCGCCATGATCGCGAGCACGCCGAGCGCCAAGAGCAACCACCACGACCATCTTGCCGCCGTGTTGCGCTGCAATTGTTGCCACACAACCGAGAAATAGGTTTGATTCGCACGGAACTGCATCACTCGGCCTCCGTCGCATTGCCAAACGTGATCCGCGGATCGGCGACACAATACAAGATGTCCGAGATCAACAGACTCACCAGCACGACGATCGCGTCGATGTACACCAGCGCCATCAACGTGGGATAGTCTTTCTGCTCGATCGATGTCGACGACAACCGTCCCATGCCGGGAATGCCAAAGAGCACCTCGACGAGCACACTGCCACCGAGCATCGCCGGGAGAAAATCGGCGAACAGCGTAATAAGCGGAATCAGAGCGTTCCGCAGCGCGTGATGCCAAATCACCCGCCGCTCGGGCACTCCCTTGGCTCGCGCGGTCCGAATGTAGTCGGCCGACACCACTTCGAGCATACTCGCTCGGGCATACATGGCCGTGCTGGCCAAGCTGAACAACGACAAGCACACCACCGGCAGAAACGCGTGCCACGCATAGTCGAGCAGCCACTCGCCCCACGACAGCTCGTCGGCCCCTTCGGAGTGCAGACCGGACATCGGAAACAAGGTCCAATACGTGCCGTAACAAAAGATCAGCAAGAAAATCATCGCCGCGACGAACGTCGGGACCGAATAGAGCATGAACAGCACGAAGCTAATGAAGCGGTCCCACCATTGGCCGCGCCGCACAGCACAGAAGATGCCGAGGGGGACGGCGATGAGATAGATCAGCGCCTCGCTGATGAGCATCAACGGTGCCGAGACCGCTACCGCCCGGCCAATCCGTTCGCTGACCGGCTCGCGTGTCTTGAGCGCGGATGGTCCGAAATTGAACGTCGCCAGCCGCCAGACCATGTTCGCATACTGCGTGTCGGCCACGATGTTCCACAATCGTGTCGCGAGCGGCGGCGTGAGCCGATCGTGGGCCAAGCGGTAGTACAACTGCCAATGCTCGGTGACTTCGGCGACGGTCGCTTCGTCGGCCGTCACAGCGACGTCGGTGGCCAATGGTTTGCCGATATACAAACGCAACACGATCGCGGCGATGTTCTGCTCGGCGAGACTCGCCGAGTCATCCAGCAAACGCTCGATGAAGTACGGCGCATCGCCACGCGTGAACTGCTCGAGGCCTTCCATCAAGGCCATCCGCGACGGAGCTTCGATCAACTCGGCGAAAGCCTGTCGCAACTCGGCGATTCGTTCAGGAGCAATTTGTTCCGGCTGCATCTGCCGCGACCACCACAGCCGCCAACTCGCCGTCACCGCCGCGGTCTCGGCCTCTTTCGGCTCGCGGCTGTACGAATAGACCAGCGGCTCGCTCACGAGATGGTTCAGCGCTCGAATTGCACCCCGCCGCGTCGCCAGATCGTGCGCCTGCGGGTCGTCGAGCAAACTCACCATCGCGGGAACGGCGCTCGTGCCGGCATCTTCGCACCAGACCTGCACAAAATCGGCGATCGTCTGCGCCAGCGCCGGCTGATGCTCGGTGTCTTCGAGACGCTTGTGCCAATCCGGAATCTTGAGCGCGGCCAGAAACTCACGTCGCTCGGCCTCGACGGTCCCCGGCGCTGCAGCCGCGAGCGCCGGTAACTCCGCCGTGATCTCGTCGACCGGGCGACCCAAGTAGTGCGCCACGATCGGCGCGGTGCGGTGATAATCTCGCCAAGCGTTGAAGTTGAGCAGCACCGGCTTGTCGAGGCCGAGCGCTCGCTTCTGCACCAGATACGCATCACGCGAGGTTTCACGCTCGCCCTGGGAACTGCTGTGCTGCGACAAGAGCGGATCGCCGGGGGCCAACTGCATGATCAGAAACGAGATCAGCGTCACGCCGAAGATCGTCGGGATCATGAGCAGCAAGCGGCGGATGATGTACATCGTCATTCCCATGGCTGCCGCTCCTCATCGCCCTGGCCGGGCTGACCATTCGCGATAATCGACACAGGGCGCGACGGCGTACAGATGCACATCTTGCAGCCGGCCGTGATACCCGCAGGTTTGCTTCTCGGAGAACAAGAACGTGTACGGTTGATCGTCGTAGATCAGACGATGCACGCGGTGATAGATCTCGCGCTGCTTCTTTTTGTCGAAAGTGACCCGCAATTCGGTGACAAGTTTGTCCACCTCGGGATTTGAGTAGCCGATCGTGTTCGATGTATCCGGCAAGGCCGCGTTGCCGCTGTACCAGGTGTTGTACGGATCGGCGTGCCACGCCAGCGACCAACCCAGCAGCACGGCGTCGAAGTCCTTGGCTCGCATCCGCTGCGTCATCAGCGCCTGCTGCACGGGCGTGATGTCGACCCGCACGCCGATCTGCCGCCAATTCGTCTGAATGATCTGAGCCACGCTCAAATACTGCGAGCTATTCGCCTCGATCGTCAGGTTCAGCACCGCCTCGACCCGCCCGCCATCGACGATCTTGTCGCGCGTGCCGTTGTGGTTGGAATCGACCCAGCCCGCTTGGTCCAACAGCTTGCGGGCCGCGGCGAGATCGAACGGCAACGGTTCGATCGATTGATCGTAGGCTTTGCTTTGATTCGCGAACGGCCCGGTTACTTGCGTTGCCAGGCCGTTAAAGACCACCTGGATGATTTGTTCCACGGGAATCGCTTGCGTCAACGCGCGGCGCACGAGCTTGTCGTGCAACAAGGGACGCCGCAGGTTGTAGCCCAGGTAGCGATAGCCGGGATAGTTGTACTCCTTGAGCACGACGCGGCCCGCTTCCACCTCGGGATGATGGCGGTTCTGTAGATACAAATCCTTCTGATCGATGTCGGCCCAATCGAGCTCTTGATGCAACAGCTTCTGCAAGAGCGAGAAACTGTTTGGTTCGCAGACGAAGACCAAGCGTTTGAAGTGAAACGGCTCGCCCCAGTAGTCCGCGTTCCGCGCCAGCGACAGTCGCTCGTTGCGACGCCAATGCTCGACGCGCAGCGGACCCGTGCCGCACATCGTGCGATTGGCCCAATGCACGTTGAAGCCGTCGGCAAACTCTTTCGACGAGAAATCGAGCGAGATCAACTCGCCATCGGCATCGACCGAGAAGACATGCCGCGGAATGATAGGGCCCATCAGGATCGACTCTTCGGCCAGAAAATAACGCTGATTCCAGCGGATTTTGCAGGTATGGCTGTCGATCACGTCGAGCTTGATCTTGTAGCGCTGACTGGCGTCGGTTGCTTGCAGATCCTCGAAGTCACCGCGCCGCGAGGCGGGTATGTGCGGGTTGAGAATGCAGTCGAACGTGAACTTCACGTCGCGCATCGTGAGCTCGCGCGGCGGCAGTTCGACGCCATTGGGAAGCTTGATCGCCTGCCACATCACGCCGCGTCGCAAGTGGATTGTGTATTCTAGTCGTTCTTCGTCAAACTCCCACTTCTCGGCCAAGCACGGCAGCAGCTCGTCGGGATCGTGCATGTTGCGCAGCGCGAGCGATTCGTAGACGCAGTCCTGAAACAAGCCCGAGGTGAGATCGCCCGAGGTGATCGGATTGAGCGACTCGGCTTCCTCGGTGTACGCGATTCGCAACACATCGGGTCGCACGGTGTTGCTCGCTTGCGAAGCGCCGCAGCCAGCCAGGCCGACGAGCCAAGTCAGTTCGATTACTACGAGCCAGATCCGTGTCATCGCCAATAGCTGCCGCATCAAGGAATGAGTGTTCGCTTGCGAATCCCGACCGAACGGTGGAAGAATTGGCCGAACATGCAGATCGCGCGCCGGAACGAGATTTGCAAAACTCTCCAGCACTTCAGTGGAAGCGAGATTTCAGTGATCGCGAAGCTGAGTAGAGGCCGGTCACTCTGGTCCCTCCGCGATCAACGTGAGTCATAAACGAGCGAATCCGATGAGCGAAGCACCCCAAGCGACTGCGGAAATCACCTCACCCGAGTTGAACCAGCCGCTGTTAGAGATTGTCGATCTCCACACTTATTTTCACAGCGAGCGTGGCGTAGCGCGGGTCGTCGATGGCGTGACGTTCGACGTTCCGCGCGGGAAAACCGTGGCGCTGGTGGGTGAAAGTGGCTGCGGAAAGTCGGTCACGTCGCTGAGCATCTTGCGGTTGATCCCGTCGCCGCCGGGCGAGATTGTCTCGGGCGCGATTCGCTTCGAGGGGCGCGACTTGGCCACGCTCGACGCGGAAGAGCTGCGTACGATTCGGGGCGGCGACATCGCGATGATCTTCCAAGAGCCCGCGACCAGCCTCAATCCGGTGTTCACGATCGGCGATCAATTGATTGAAGCGATTCGTCTCCATCGCGACTTGCCGCTTCACGAAGCGCAGACCGAAGTGAAGCAGGCGCTGACCGCCGTCAGTCTCAACGAGCCCGAACGCCGCATGCGTCAATATCCACATGAGTTGTCCGGCGGCATGAAGCAGCGGGTGATGATCGCGATGGCGCTGGCGTGTCGGCCGAAGTTGCTGATCGCCGATGAACCGACGACCGCGCTCGACGTGACCATTCAAGCCCGGGTGCTGGGTCTGTTGCGGCACAACCAAGCCGAGTTGGGCATGTCGATCTTGCTCGTCACGCACGACTTGGGCGTGGTGGCGGAAATGGCCGACGACGTCGTCGTGATGTATGCCGGCAAGGTCGTCGAGCGCTCGACCGCGGTCGAACTGTTCGCGGGCCCGTTGCATCCCTACAGCCGCGGCTTGTTGTCGAGCGTCGTGCGGATCGATCGACCGCAGCGGCGGTTGCACGCCATCGAGGGGCATGTGCCGTCTCCGACGAACTGGCCCGAGGGTTGCCGGTTCAAAACCCGTTGCCCGCTCGCAGCCGAGAAGTGCAACGCCGAGCCGCCGCTGGCCGAGATTCAACCGGGACGATTCTCGGCGTGTTGGTTCGCCGATCAACTCGTGGGCCTGCCACCCGATGAGGAGTTAACGCGATCGTGATTGACATTGCTGACAAACACGCCGCCTCGGTAGCGGACGACATCCTGCTCGAGGTCCGCGGCCTGACGAAACGCTTCGAGCTCGGTCGCGAATGGTTCTCGCGCACCCCGCGCTATATTCACGCGGTCGACGATGTGAGTTTCCGCGTCGGTCGAGGCCGGACATTGAGCCTGGTCGGTGAAAGTGGCTGTGGCAAGACGACGGTCAGCCGGTTGATCTTGCGTCTGCTGCCCGCCACGGCCGGCGAAGTGATCTTCGAGGGGAAGCCGGTCTTCGAGTTGCCGCGGCATGAACTCCGCGCACTGCGGCAGCGGATGCAGATCGTGTTTCAAGATCCCTACAGCTCGCTCAATCCGCGCATGACCGTCGGAGCCGCGGTCGCCGAGCCGCTTGTTGTGCATCGGCAGGGACGTGGTCGCAAACTGCGCGAACGAGTCGCTCAGCTCTTTGAACTGGTTGGGCTCGATCCCGACGCGATGAATCGCTATCCGCATGAATTCTCGGGTGGTCAGCGGCAGCGAATCGGGATCGCCCGAGCATTGGTGCTCAACCCGGCCTTTATTGTCTGCGATGAGCCGACGAGTGCGCTCGATGTCTCGGTGCGGGCGCAGGTGATCAATCTGCTGCAAGATTTGCAACGTCGTCAGAAGATTACTTATCTCATGATCAGCCACGACTTGGGTACCGTGCGACATTTGAGCCACGACGTGGCGGTGATGTACTTAGGGCGACTCGTGGAGCTGGCTCCGACCGAGACGTTGTTTAAACGACCGGCTCACCCGTACACACAGATGCTGCTCAAGGCGATTCCGGTGCCGAATCCGGCGCGACGGCACGAGTCGTTGAATTTGACCGAGGACGAGATCCCCTCGCCGATTCAATTGCCGACCGGCTGCCCGTTTCACCCGCGTTGTCCACTGTATGCTCAGAAAGATAAGCCGGCCGTGTGTCGCGAGCAGATGCCGGCGTTGCAGCCGGTGAGCGGCAACGCAGCGCAGGTCGCCGCGTGTCACTTTGTCGACGAAAGTGTCGCCCACTTCACCGAGCCGCCTGCCTCATAGTATCCATCACGCTCCGCGTGATGCGCGGTGGGAAGGATTCTCAATGGCCTGCCGCCTTCTCATTACGACCAACTTCTGCCCTGCTTCCGGATCACGCGGAGCGTGATCGATACTATGGAAGGCGCTATCCTTCTTTCCACGGCGCGAGATCCTGGTTCGCCGGGCCGTTGAGGACTTTGCCTTGCGGATCGAAACGCGAGCCGTGACAGGGGCAATCCCACGTGCTCTCCGCCGGGTTCCAGGCGACCGCGCATTGCAGATGGGGACACACGGCCGAGAGTTCGGTGAGCTGGCCCTGAGCGTCGCGATAGACGGCACACTTGCTCAACCCGCGCTGTACGACGGCGCCGTGACCCGGTGGCAATTCCTCGATGTGCGGCACTTCGCCCGGGATGAGCCACTTGGCATATTGCAGCGCGACGTTGAGGTTCTCTTTGAGGAACTCGGTCGCGGTCGAGATCGGTGTGCGGGCAGGATCGTACACGTCACGCCACACGTTCGAGTGCCCCAGGATCATGTCGCTAATCATGATCCCGGCGATCGTGCCGTGAGTCATGCCCAGGCCCGAGTCGCCGGTGGCGATGTACACGTTGTCCTCGTCGAGCGGATTGTGGCCGATGAAGCCGAGGCCATCGATCGATTCCATGACCTGCCCAGACCAGTGGTAGCTGATCGCTTCGAGGCTCGGGAACCGCTCCTCGGCCCACTCCTGCAAGCGCATGAAACGTTCCTCCCCGTCGTCCGCTTGACCCGTTTTGTGATCCTCGCCGCCGACAATCAAGATGGCATGGTCGGGCGAGCCGGGATCGTCTTGCAAGCGGACATAGTGATACGGGTCGGCCGTGTCCCAATAGAGCGCCTCGGGCACCGCTTGCTTAGGAATGCGTCCGCCGACGACATAGGTCATGTACGGCGCTTGCTTGGTGTGGATCGTGACCCAATCATTGACCGGCGAGTTCGTAGCGACCACGACATGTTTGGCGGTCACTACCGCGCCTTGTTCGGTCGTGATGAACGCGGGTGAACCACCCTTGATCTTGGTGACGTGCGACTTGCCATAGAATTTGCCGCCCGTTTTCTTGATCGCCGCAGCGAGTCCCTTGAGATACTTGAGCGGATGAAACTGGCCTTGTTGCGGAATCAGAAGACACGGACCGGTGTTGAAATCCGGCCAGGGGACACGATCCTGCGGCGTGGCGGCGATCGCACCGGTACGCAGAATCGCGGCAAGTTCGCGATCGAGCACGTCGGTGGACTCACCGGGTGGCGCGAACAAATAGCCGTTCACACGGCGAAAGTCGCAGTCGATCTGCTCTTGAGCGGCGATGGTTTCGATCTCTTGAATTGCGGCCGTGTGGCTGCCCGCGGCGAGGGCGGCAATCTCGGCACCGCGCCACGCCTCGATCTGCACGTAACGCCGGTCGAGCATGTTCGACAGGTGCGCGGTGGTACACTCGGTTTGACCGCCGCCAATGCGACCGTCGTCGAGCACCACGACACGCAGCCCGGCCTTGGCCACCTTATACGCGGTGCTCATGCCGGCAATGCCCGCGCCGACGACGCAGACATCGGTCTCGAGATCGCTTTTGAGAGCTGGCTTGGTAGCAATGCGGCCTGCATCGACCCAAACGGACTCGCCACGCGTGGCGAAAGAATGGCGTTTCATGGTGTGAACTCCAGGTGAATCTGCGCTGCGCAACGTCGGCGCAGGCACGTTTGCTCAACTCTTCGACTCGGACTTCTTGCCGGCACGTCGCGCGCGAGTGGCCGATGCCTTCTTCGCGGAACGGGACTTTTCGGCGGCCGGGCGACGCGCGGCAGCGGCACCGCCGAGCTTGCCACCCTTCTTGCTCGGCTCGGGATTGCGAGGCTTGCCGCGACCCGAGCCACCCGCCTTCTTGCCGCCGCCGGTCGATTTATTGACCGTCGCCCAGGCGCGGCGTTCGGCTTCCTTCTTACTCAAGCCGCGATCTTCGTAGCCTTCTTCGATATGCTCGGCTTGTCGCTTTTGTTTGTCGGTGTATTTCGATTTGTCGCCGCGAGGCATTGGTGGGGATCCTGTGAGAAGCAGAGTATTCAACACGCTCCGCGTGATAGCGGATGTCGAGATGGGTGATCTTCGGGTGGCAACGTGTGTGCGGGGTCGACTCCAGTGCGCATCACGCGGAGCGTGATGGATACTATGTTTGAGAAAACACGTTGGGCGAGTCCGTCAGGCTGGCGCGGCGGCAAATGAATGCCGGGCCAACGCTCGCGCCTGAGGACTCGATCCCAACGCGCTCCTGAATCGTTACAGATTCTTGCTATCGGCTGCTTTGCCGAGCGACTCGCGATGCAGATCCTTGGCGATCTTCTTCGCTTCGTCTAAATGATGCCGCACGGTCTTGATCCCTTCGTCCAACGTGCGAGCCAGTTCGGGCGACGCATGGTTGCGGAAGACGGTCATCGTATCGAGCGCGTGCATGTGAGCGCCGATCTGCATGCCGATGTAGCACATGTCAAACTCGGTGCCTTGCTTTTGCTCCAGCTCGGTGCGAGCCGAGTTCAAGCATTGAGCGGCGAGCTCTTTTTTCAGCGTGAGTGGATCGATCTCGCCGCCTTGGCCGCGAGCGTTGGCAAACGCTTGATCCGCGCCTTGACCTCGCTGACCGGCTTGGCCCGGCTGAGGTTGACCACCTTGACCGGCTTGCGGTTGTGCTTGGGGACGATCTTGACGTTGATCGGCCGGACCTTGCACGTTCGTCTGATTCGTGTTCGTCCGATTGGTCACATCATTGTCGCCGTTGCGAGCGGGGCTTTGATCTCGCGCGATCGACTCGATCGTCATCTGCGCAATCGGTTGTAGACGCTGCATGAACTCGGTGTGATCCTTGACCATTGTCTCGGCGAATTGCTTGACCTGCTGATTGGTCGCGCGTTGCTGAGCAAATTGACCGAGCACGACTTCGTTGTGATTTTCGAGGAACAAGCACGCGGCGAACATGGCATCGTTGCGATTACCGGTTTGTCCGCTTTGGTTCCCCTGCTGACCCGCTTGTCCTGTCTGGCCTGGTTGGCCGGTTTGGCCACCGGTCTGCCCACTTTGATTGCGTTGAGTTTGCTGTTGATTAGCCGGGGGCTGCTCATCTTGACGCTGTTGGCTGTACACGATTCCACCAACCAGGACGAGACCTGCAACCAATCCCAATAGTGCGATAGTCCGAGACATGAAAGACACTCCCTTGAAGACAGAGACCCAGAACACGGCGAACGCCGCTGAATCGGTGCTGCAAACGATATGCCCCGTGACGGCTGTGATTTCATGCGAGTTCCCGAGACGTGACCCGTTTAAGTGCTTAGCACGAGACATGCGTGACCGATGATGAGTGTCGTGACCGAGACGCAACCAAGCCGCACTCAGAAGGACCACGCGTCCGCAGATCGTTCAATGGATATGCGGCAGCGGATCGATGCTGCCGGGGACGATCGTCAGCCGGTCGCGATTCATGAGTTGCAAGCTCGACGCGCGTTGCCAGGGGAGACGAGGCTTATGGGGCGGATGCGTTACCGGTGGGTAGTTGTGACGTTTGCTGTTCCACCGCTCGGTGAGCATCCCCAGGGCTCCGCCCCACACCACATGAGCGGCGATCATCAGCGCGTTGCGACGGGCCGGATGTTCGGTGGCTGGCGACAGAACATGCAGCGCGGGCAGCAGCCCGAGATAACTGCCCGACCACACGCCGAGCCCAAAGATCACGCCGGTGGCGGCGTTCGCGGGCAGCCCTTGTTCCACCAACGTGCCATAGACACCGCCCGCCGCGCCGCCATAGCCAAAGTGGGCGAACGCCGTTAAGGCTTGCGTCTGCGTCTCGTTCAAATCGGTGGCGCCGACGCTCTCGACGAATTGCTCAGTGATCTGCCGCGGCGGCAACGGATATTGCTCGCGTCGCGGCAGCGCGCGCCGCATCAACACCATGGCAATGGTCATCGGCAACGTGGCGATCAAACCCGCTGCAGCGCTACGCAAACATGTGGCGATCATGGCTCGGACTCGCGTTGACGTTGATGATCTTGTCGACGACGATCCTCATCGCGGTTGATTTGCGGCTTGCCCGGCCGGTCGACATCGGTGCGCCGTTCCTGCTCGTCGGGTTGACGTGGCGGCGTCACGGGCTCGCGACGGGTATCGCTAGGTTTACGCGTCTTGGCCATCGCCGCACCTCTGGATTTTGCCCGCGATTGAGTATCGTGCGACGTGTCGATGCAAACTCAGTGCCAAGGCGTGCTAACAGTCGAGCGGAAGTGCAAACCTTGTTCAGCTACCGAAGTAGAGATCGAGCAGCCGCTGCTGTAC
>JAEUIL010000856.1 GCA_016794255.1 Planctomycetaceae bacterium
CATTTTGTCCACGAAGCGGTGATCGCGGCCGGGGCGAAGGTCTCGGGTTGCACGGTGCATTACGTCGACAACCAATACGACCACGGGCCGATTATCTTGCAGCGGTCGGTGCCGGTCTTGTCCGACGACACGCCCGACACGCTCGCGGCCAGGGTTTTCGAGGCCGAATGCGAGGCGTTCCCGGAAGCACTGCGGCAGATCGCGGTACGCCAAGGCAAAATCAGTTGAGATGGCGTGGTAAGAGGACGCGGATGAACGCAGATTGACGCAAATTTCCGCAGATGTCCGTCACAACCACGCAGCCTTTTCGACTTAGCGTGATCTTAAAAAGACGTAATGAATTGAAGTCGAGCTAATCCCACTCGACGACCCCACTTGCAGACATCTGCGGAAATCTGCGTCAATCTGCGTTCATCTGCGTCCCCTTAACGTCCTACCTCGGCAGATTATTTTCTCGGTAACGTCTCCACGAACGCGATCGCCTGTCCGATCCACGTGTCGAGTTGCCGATCGTTTTCCAGACCGTCGGGTTCGACCACGATCCAACCCTTCATCGGTCGGCCAGTGACGTTGAACTCAGCGACGTTCGGCTGTTTGAGGGCCGCGGCGTAGGCATCGGGTCCGACGCGGACGATCAGCGACGAGGCCATGACGCCGAAACACATGTTGCCGTGCAGTAGAAAGCAGAGCCCGCCGAACATCTTCTTTTCGGTCAAATCCCGGCGAGACCGGGTGGCGTGACGCAGGCGATCAGCGAGTGCGGAACTGAAAGCCATGGCGGGGGACAGAAGTGGTCGGCGTAGGGAACAGGGATAGAGACAGATAAGACGACGTTGATGAGTGTGGTGGTGTAACTCGCGACGGCGCGAAACCGCAAGCGAGACCCGGAATCGCCCGCTCCGGTTAAACTCTAACCACTAACCACCGGCCACCAACCACTTCCTCCTGCTTCGATCCCTGCTCCCTACGCCTTCCCAGGTGGCTTACTTGACGACAATGCTCTCGGTGGCTTGCCGCTTGGCGACGCGGATCTCTTCGACCGCTTGATTGATCGCCCGTTCGACTTCGGCGACGCTCTTGGCACCGACCATGATCTGACGCATCCAGCCGTCAGCCGTCTTGTGATAGATGACCAGCTGCGGAATGCTGTTGCCACGCATCATTTGGGTGGCCAACTCGCGGTCCTGGTCGGTGTTGATCTGGGTGAAGGCGACCTTGGCCAAGGTGCCGTTCTTCTCGATCTGAGGTATGACCCGATTCTTCATGGTCACACAGCCGGGGCACCAATCCGTACCGATGAGCACGACCAGCGGTTTGCCGGTCTCGGCTTGCTTATACGCTTTTGCGTAGTCAGCTTCGCCCACGCCCATCAACGCGGCTTGCATCACGGCAGCCATCATCAGATTTGTCACGATCTAGCTCCTTCCAAAGATACAAATTCCTGAACGCAACTCTCGGTGAATTCGTCCAAACGTTGACATCTTGGATGCCGAAGACGAACGAGACGTTGCACGGGAGTCATCAACATAACTGGGCAAAATGTGCTTGCAACCCAAAAATGCGCAATGTTTACCGAGCCGATTTATTCTGTTCAAAATCCGCAAACACCCTAATCGAAAGAAAAAGTCATCGCGGATTGATCGACAACAATCCGCGTAAGTCGGCCGGAGATAACCACTTTTGAGTCAAAATTTCGATTCTCTTGATGCGGGGCCATCGATATAATCGCCCCCCATGAAACTGCGCGTCGGAGTCGTAGGACTGGGTTCAGGTTGGGAATCTCGCCATCGGCCGGCGCTGCGCGCGATGAGCGACCGGTTCGAGGTCCGGGCCATCTGCGATCAAATCGCCGTGCGGGCCGAGCAGGCGGCCAAAGAATGGAATGCCCAGGCGGTCGATGGCTTTCGGTCGCTCGCCCAACGGGACGATATCGACGCGGTGTTAGTCCTTGCGCCGCAATGGTATGGGACGTTGCCCATGGTCGCCGCGGCCGAGGCGGGCAAGGCGATCTACACCGCCTGCAATCTCGAACTCGAATTCGATCAGGCCAAGGAACTCAAACGCCGGATCAACGAGTCGGGCGTGGCGTTCATGGCCGAGTTGCCCCGGCGTCATTCGCCCGCCACGATTCGGCTCAAAGAACTGATCGCGACTCGGCTCGGACAGCCGCGGCTGCTTTTTTGTCACACCCGGGTGCCGGCCGAGCGTTCACCCAGCGCCTCGCGCACGACCGCCAAGATTTCGCCGCTCAACGATTTGGTCGAGCTGGTCGACTGGTGCCGCTACGTGTCGGGCCGCGAACCGACGTCGGTGATGAGCATCCGCCACCGGGCGATCGACGACTCGGGCGATGATTATCAGATGATGAACCTCGATTTTTCCGACGCCGGCACCGGTCCAGGCTCGGGACCGACGGCACAGATCAGTTGCGGTCGATACATGCCCAGCCAATGGGCCGAGGCAATGGCGTACCGGACCCCCGCGGCCTTACAAGTCGCCTGCGAACGGGGGATCGCGTTTATCGATCTGCCGTCGCAGTTGATCTGGTTCGACGCCGCAGGCCGACATCAGGAAACGCTCGACAGCGAACGCCCGGTCGGCGAGACGATGCTGAGCTTCTTTCACCGCTCGGTCACGTCGTTGTTGCACAACACCGCCAGTCTCGAAGACGCCTATCGGGCGCTCGCCGTTGTGATTCAGGCGCGGCAAAGTCATGCTGAGAATCGCCGCGTGTTTTTGGAATACTAGGGGAAGTGCTTGGTACTTGGTACTTGGTACTTGGTGCTTGGTGCTTGGTGCTTAGTGCTTGGTGCTTAGTGCTTGGTTGAGACGCGATCAACGGCTTGCGGGCGCATAAACTCGCGGAACCCCGCAAAAGTTAGCCAAGTCTCCAAGTTTCCCGCTCCCAAGACCCAAGCACTAAGCACCAAGAACTAAGAACCAACCACCAAGAACCAAGCACTCACCTCCCCCGCCCCTGGCATTTTGCCCCGGCTCATGTCACCATGGTGGCCCCTCGTCGTAACGGCTCGACGACTTGTTAGTTCGGTGAGTGATTTCGATGAACCAACGCATGGCAATCGTCTTGGCCGCGGGCAAAGGGACTCGGATGAAGTCCGAGCTGCCCAAGGTGCTCGTGCCGGTGAACGGTCGGCCGATGGTTGAGTATGTCCTCGACGCCTTGCAGGCCGCGGGGGTCGAACGGACCGTCGTGGTCGTCGGCTACCGGGCCGATTTGGTCCGCGCCACGATCGGGCATCGCCCCGGGGTCGAGTTTGCCGAGCAAACCGTCCAGCAAGGGACCGGTCACGCCGTGATGATGTGCCGCGAGCAGTTGGCGACGCACGAGGGTGCCGTGCTGGTCGTGACCGGCGACTCGCCGCTGGTGCAGGCTTCGAGTCTGACCACGCTATGCCGCGAATTCGACCGCTTGCGTCCGGCCTGTCTGTTGGGGACGATTCACAAGTCCCAACCGCAAGGCTTGGGCCGAATCGTGCGCGATGCGACGGGCAAGTTTCAGGCGATCGTCGAAGAGAAGGACGCCACGCCCGAGCAAAAGCAGATCACCGAAGTGAACATGAGCACCTACATTTTCGAGTGCCGCGACCTGCGAACGGCGCTCGACAAGATTCAGCCCAACAACGCGCAGGGAGAGTATTATCTAACCGATTGTCCCAGCGTGCTGTTGGCCGCGGGTCGGCCGGTGGATGCCCTGCCGGTGCTCAAGCCGATCGAGTCGCTCAGTATTAATACGCCCGAGGAGTTGGCCGTGGTTGAAGAAGCGATGCGAACGCTGACGGCTGACCAAGAAAGCTGAAAGCCGAAAGCTGAGAGCAGCGCTGCCGCGACGGTCCCGTTTTTCGACGTATTTCCTATCTGCCCTTGAAGTCGTACCATTGACGTTTCCCTGATTCTTCAGCTTTCTGCTCTCAGCTCTCTGCTTTCCCCCTTCGCCACCCATGAACGACCTGAAGATCTTTAGCGGCCGAGCGAATCCGAAACTGGCAAAACGGATCTGCGACTATCTCGGCCTGCCGTTGGGTGTCAACACGCTGGGTAATTTTCCCGACGGCGAGATCTCCTGCAAAATCGAGGAAGACGTTCGCGGTCGAGACGTGTATCTCGTGCAGCCGACCTGTCCGCCGGTGAACGAGAACTTGATGGAACTGTTGATCATGATCGACAGTTGCCGTCGCGCAAGCGCCGATCGGATCACGGCCGTGCTGCCGTATTACGGTTATGCTCGACAAGATCGCAAAGACGAAGGCCGCGTGCCGATCACGGCGAAACTCGTGGCCAATATCATCACGCGCTCCGGCGCCGATCGTGTGTTGACGATGGACCTGCATTCGCCGCAGATTCAAGGTTTCTTCGATGTGCCGGTGGACCATCTGTACGCCGCACCGGTGCTCAACGAGTATTTTTTGAATCTGAAGGTGCCGAGCGACGAGTTGATCGTGGTCAGTCCCGACGAAGGGAGCGTGAAGCGGGCTCTGTGGCACGCCAAGCGGCTCAACGCCCCGATCGCGATCGTCGACAAGCGCCGCTCTAGCGCCGAGAAGACGATGCAGGCGAACATCATCGGCTCGAGTGTCGAAGGCAAGACGGTGCTGATGTTCGACGACATGATCAGCACGGCCGGCAGTATCTGTGGCGCGGCGGCGAAGGTGGCCCAGGCGGGCGCTCGGCGCATTTGTGTCGCGGCGACGCACGGTGTCTTGTGTGGCAAAGCGGTCGAGAATCTGAACACCGCGCCGATCGAGACGCTCGTCCTGACCGACACCATTCCGTTGGGGCCCGAGGACAAGCTGCCGCAGTTGACCACGCTCTCGGTCGCACCGCTGCTCGGCGAAGCGATCAAACGCATTCACCGCAACGAGTCGGTGAGCCGGTTGTTCGGGTAGGAGTGATTGGTGCTTGGTGGTCGGCGCTTGATGGTCGGCGTGAACTATCCATGGTCACGCGATCCCGCCGCTCGCTTGCGGTTTCGCGCGTCCACCGATCGCCCGCAGCGGCAAAATCGCCGCCATTCGCGCCCAGCCGCCAACAAATCGCCTCCCGCTCGTCGGTTGTCGGCTTGAAAAGCGCGCGGATGTGACCTATAAACCAGAGGTACGATCCAGCCCGGGTGGCGGAATTGGCAGACGCGCAAGCCTCAGGAGCTTGTCCGAGTAATCGGGTGGAGGTTCGAGCCCTCTCCCGGGCACTGGTTCATTTTGCATCATGTCGCGTGATGCGGCAAAGGCCTGAATGTCAGGCCTTTTTTCATGCCCGCAGTTCACGACATGCTGCTCACTTCCGGTCATTTCCGCGACCTGCTGTGCCGCTTTCTGTGCCGCTTCCGCAGTCAACGATTCTGCGTGGCAAGTCACGCTAACCTTGCCCGACGGATCGGAGTTACGACGGTCGATTCATGAGTCGTTCCAGCGTTAACGACTCGCTTCAGTTCAACGTCGCTGGTCGGCTGTCGAGAAAGACGTCGAGTTGCTGGCCGACGTAGACCGGGCTTTGAGTGTCGGTCAGCCGGTAAATCACTTGCAACACACGGGTGTCGACCCGTTCGTTGCCCGCGCCGGTGAGCGATTTCTTGGGCTCGGCGAGTTGTTCGAGCCGCACGAACTCAAGTTGCATCGGCTGGGTGGCGTCGCCGCGAAGAAACCCGATGCCGGCCAGACCGGTGCGAAAGCGGGGCAGGTCGTGCTCGTCGATGTCGACTCGGACGTGCAACACGTCAATGTCGCCGAGCATCATCAGCGTTTGATTCGGTGGCGTGCCGACAAACTCGCCGGGCCGCACGTCGATTTTCAAAATGGTCGCGTCGATCGGCGCTCGCACGACGAGCCGGTCGAGTTCGACCTCGGCCTGGGTCAGCTGCTGGCGAGCCTGGGCCACCTGTACCTCGGTGACTTGCAAATCCTCTTTCCACGCCCCCGCCTTCAAACGCTTGTCCTCGGCGGTGACCCGGGCCAACTCGGCGATCCCCCAGGCATGGGCCTGCTGCCGTTGCGTGAACTCTTCCTTCGTCGCGGCTTTGCGAGCCACGAGCACTTCCGATCGATCGAGCATGTCCTTGCGCCCGACGAGATCGGCCTCGGCTTTGCGAACGGTCGCCTCGCTTACCGGCACATCCTCGGGCCGGGGCAGAGCACGCATCCGGGTCAGCTGCGACTCGGCCAGGGCGAGCTGCGCGCGACGCACGTTCACCTCGGCTCGTTTGTCACGATCATCGATGCGAAACAACACGTCTCCTTGTTTCACTCGGTCGCCAACTTTCACAGCCACCTCGGTGACCACGCCAGCGACGAGCGTACCGACGCGCACGTTTTCGCTCCGTGGCTCGACGATCCCCGCGCCGGCGATCGTTTGCGCGTACGGTGACCGCGCCGGTCGCACGGGCGGTTCGAGGGTGATCGGTTCTTCATGCGTGAGTGCGACGTGATAGATCGCAAACGTCAGCGCGATTGCCGAAATGATGGGCAAGATCAGAGTGCGTTTGGTTTTCATGGTGGTTTCCTCCACAGGCCCTTAGTGTGTCGGGTTCGCGTGAGCGGTATTGGCTTGAACCGACGTGATGCGTCCGTCGGCCATCTCGATGATGCGGTCGCCGTAGCGATACACGCGATGATCGTGGGTCACGACAATGACCGAGCGGCCGGGTTGCACGGCGACCTTGCGCACCAGTTCCATCACGGTTTGACCGGAATGGGCGTCGAGAGCCGCGGTCGGTTCGTCACACACGAGCAGCCGGGGCTTGTGGACCAAGGCGCGAGCAATCGCGACGCGCTGCTGTTGTCCGCCCGAGAGCTGCGACGGCAACTGTTGAGCCCGCGAGCCAAGGTCGACCAAATCGAGCACGGCCCGGGCACGTTCAAGTGCTTCGGCACGCGGCACATTTTGAATCAAGAGCGGGATCGCGACGTTCTCGGTCGCCGTCAAGGCCGGTAGCAAGTTGTACTGTTGAAACACGAAGCCGACATTGTGGGCGCGAAACTCGACGAGCCGCCGACCGGCCAGGCTTGCTTGCGACGTGCCAAACAAATCGACATCGCCCGCGGTGGGATACAGCAGTCCGGCGATAATCGAGATCAGCGTCGTCTTGCCGCAGCCGCTGGGACCAACGAGTAGCGTGAGCTCGCTGGAATGCACGTCGACGTCGATGCCGTGCAGCACGCGTATCGCCGCGTCGCCATCGCCGAACTCTTTGACGATCTGCCGGCAGGCCACGCCAACTGGTGGCTTGACGGGTTGCGACTCGGGAAGCAATGCGGGATCGGATGCAGCGACCATGTCGGTTACCCTCGAAAGACAACAGCCGGTTCGAGCAACAACACCTTGCGCATGCTGACGATTGCGGTGAGCGTGATGATGCCCGTCACGGCGACCCCGGTGCCCGCGGCGATCTGCCACGGCAAATGCAACCCTCGCAAGTCGGGCAGTGCGCGATTGGTCACTTCGAAGAACGCGGCCGTCATGCCCATGCCGAGACCAAAGCCGACCACACCGACGATCGCGGCTTGCAACAGAATCATGCCGACCAATCGCCAGTTCGTGACGCCCATCGCCTTGAGAGCGCCGAATTGTTTGAGATTCTCGACTGTGAACAGGTAAAACGTCTGGCCGGTGATGGCCGTGCCGACGATGAAACCGAGCGCGATCGTGATGCCGAAATTGACCGGAATGCCCGTGTATTTGAGGTAATACTGAATGATGAACCATACGAAGTCGGCGTGCCCCATCGCCCGCATGTCGGTTGTGGTGTTGATCGCCCGGCAGACATCGGCCACGGCATGATCGGGCTTCACGCCGGCCACAACGAACGACAATTGCTGCCGTTCACTAGCGACGAATTGCACGGCTTGCGAGTAGCGAGTGTAGACGATTGGAAAGGTTTGAAACGGCGCTGCCGCGTCGCAAATCGCCACGATGATCGCGCGATGGTCGTTCATTTCGAGCACGCGATTGAGCTTGATCGGCTCGCCGGGCCAGAGCAGCCGATAGCCGGCCTCGTCCATGATGATGGCATCGGGCCGGCGGAGATCGGCGAGCGTGCCGTGAATGATCTTGGCCGGTGCACCGACCAGCGAATGATCGTCGATGCCCATCATGATGACTTGCTTGAACATGCCGCTTTCGATTTTGGCCCGCGCGGTCCCCTTGAAGAACTTGACGGCCCAATCGATCCCCTCAATACCGCGAATGCGAAACACGTCGCTGTCGGAAAGCGGCTTGATTTCGTCGGCGTTCTGCGAGTACGGATCCATCGCCCAAAGGATGTTCTCACGTACGTCGGCGACTGGATTGGCGGTGCGGGAAATGATCCCGACGAAGATCGAGCATTGCTGCGCGATCAACAGCACGCCAAAGGCCACGCCAAAGACGGTACCCAGGTACTTGATCGGATCGCCGTTGAGCATCTTCCACGCTACCCAATTCATGACGACGCTCCCTGCGGAGTCGGATTGCCGGAGAGGTTATGGGTCACGGCAGCGAGTTGCGAGACGGTCGCCTGAATCGCGGGGCCTTGTCCGAGAGCGGCGAGGCAGAACCGCGTGATGTGCTCGGCCAACTCAGTGACCGTCAGGCGGTTGAACTCGTCGTCGCCCATCAAGGTGCGGACGATCGGCTGATGCACGTAGTAAAAGAGCACTTGGCCCACGATGCTGAAGCCGACGACCCAACCGTGCCGGTCCTGAGGCGCGTTGGGGATGAACTCGCCGAGGATCGACCACAGCGACTCGGCCATCGGGCGGATGAATCGCTCGACCATTTCGGCACACGTGGGGGACGGATGTGCCATTTCGCGGAGCATGATCTCCATGTGCCACCGTGGCCGGGCGGGATCGAGCCGGCTGCGGAGCATCCCTTCGATAAACGCCCTAAGCCGGGCATGGGGCGGCAGGCCGGGCGAAGTCCAAGGGGCACACGCCAAATCTTCTTGCTGCGAGCACACGGTCTGCTCCAGACAGGCGAGATACAGCTTCTGTTTGTCCCCGAAGTGATAGTTGATCGCCGCGATGTTGGCGCCGGCCAGGGTCGAAATCTCGCGTACACTAGCCGCCTCAAAGCCTTTGCTGGCAAAGACTTCGCCAGCTGCCTGAATCAGTCGTTGTTTGGTGTCGTCTACCACGTGGGACCTCGCCGCCTGGTCGAAAGTCGTTGTTCAAACGTTTGTTTGAATCGATTCTAGTCTCCTATCGGATGCAAGACAAGTGTTTGTTTCAAACATTTGTTTGACTTCTTGGTGACCGCGTCCTTAATTGCTAGCACGGCGGTCGACATTGCCCCCGGAGGCCGCGCGGCGGTAAAGTCTCGCCCTGCGCCGGAAAGGAATTCACCGGCGATGGCCCAACTTGCGGAGAAGTGCGATGAACTTGGGGAATTTTGTCAGCGGGATGGTCGTCGGTGGCGTGCTGGTCTGGGGCTCGCAGACGTACCACGTTCTTCGCACGGATCAGGGCATTCAGCTCATCCCCAAGATGCAGCCGTCGTTTGCCGAGACGTATTTGGATGTGCGTCAGTTCGGCATCTCGGATTGGGCTCGGCACAAGACCGTCGCTGCCGCGGTGGTCGCCTCGGGCAAGCAACAGATTTTCACGCAACACGCGGCCGAGACCGTGACGCAGGGCGTCGGCGATCTGGTGCGCGAATGGAATCGGCTGCTGCCGGGACAATAAGATCAGCGACAATTTACTTTCGCCGCTGGTCCGCAACCTTTGGATTGACCCAGGCTCGCAGCGGCTGACCGGTGACACCGGCGATCAGATTGTCGGCCGCGATCTCGGCCATGGCGTTGCGGCTGCTCACCGTAGCGCTCGCAATGTGGGGCACGACCACGCAGTTCGGCAGGTGCAGCAACGGATTGTCGATTCGCGGCGGCTCGGGGTCGGTGACATCCAAACCGGCCGCAAAGATTTTGCCCGACTTCAGAGCTTCGACCAGATCGGCTTCGACAACATGCGGGCCGCGGGCGGTGTTCACAAACACGCAGGTCGGCTTCATCTTGGCAAACGCGGCGGCGTTGAACATACCACGGGTCGTGTCGTTCAAATCGGCATGGACCGAGATGAAGTCGCTTTCACGCAGCAGGGTGTCGAAGTCGACGCGCACCGCACCCAATTCGCGCTCGGCTTGTTCGTTGTGATGCATGTCGTGGTAGATCACTTTCATGCCCCAACCACCGTGGCAGCGCTTGGCCATCGCGGTGCCGATGCGTCCCAAACCGGCGATGCCGATCGTGCGGCCGACCAGGTCTTGGCCGATATGCCCGAGCGGTTCCCAGGTTTTCCAGTGGCCGGCCAGTGTCCAGGTATGCGACTCGACAATCCGCCGCGAGGCCGCCATCAAGAGTGCAAACGCGAGGTCGGCCGTGGCGTCGGTCAATACGCCGGGGGTGTTCCCCACGCAGATGCCGCGTTCAGTGGCGGCCGGGATATCGATGTTGTTGTAGCCCACCGCGTAATTGCTGACGACTTTGAGCTTTGGCGCCACGTCGAGTAGCGGGCCATCGATCCGCTCGGTCAGCAGCGACAACAGACCGTCGCAGTCGGCCAGCTTTTGGCGCACGATGTCGGCCGACGGCGGAAGGGGCTCGGTCCAGATCTCGGCATCGCATGCGGCGCGAATTTTGGCCAGCCCGGCCTCGGGAATCAGTCGGGTCACAAACACGCGGGGTTTCGCCATGGCAGCACTCTTTCGCGACGTGAAAGGTCAAATGCGGAAGTCGCGATTATGACGGATCAGCGCGCGAAGAGAAAGTAGGTCGGCACGCGGGTCGTGATGCCCGTGGAAACTGTGGGCCATGTCCACGTCTTCGTGGACATGCGCTTTCGTCGCGAGACGTGCCCACGCAGATGTGGGCAGGGCACACACGAGGCGATGATGCTCGGCAGCGTGAAGGGCGCGGATCGCTTCGGTTGGCGATCCCTTCGCTAAATCTTTTGCTTGCCGATGGCAGTCCCGGTGGCGTCGAACGTGACGGTGATGATCTTGCTCGACGAGATCCAGCGATAGATGACGAGTCGATCGAGACCACCCTCGCCGCCTTGCACGGCCATCCGCTTCGACGGCTCGCCCAAAATCTCGACGACTTTCTTCTCAGACATGCCGGGCGTGATCAGATTGAACTGTTTCTCGCTGGGACCCATGGCGCGCGACAGATCGATATTGCTGCAACCGCTCGCGGCGGCCAGCGTGCTGAGCAACAAGAATTCACGACGCAACATGATCGTCCCCTCGCAAAAGATGTTCGTTCGGGTCGCAGTCGACCGCGACAAGCAAAGCTAGGTCACGCGCGGCGACGAAGCGGCGTGGTTCGCGAGAGGCAGGAGAACGCACAGGCCGATTGTGACGATTGTGCGGGGGCAAGATTGCGCGTGTGGCGTTATGTCAGCATGAGGCGGCAACATTGTGGCGGAATCACCACGTAGAACAGCGATGTTTGCGGACACGCAAGTTGCTGAGAAATTCGTGCTGGCGGTTATAAGCTCAGCGGGAATCAGAAGTTGCGACAGCGAGCAAGTCAACTCGTGGCCGCACAGCGCGGTCCAATTTCGATTTGGCACGGCACCTGCTTCTTAGTCTCACATCGCGAGCGTGCGGCTGTGAAGGCTGACCGCGAGCGAATCTCAACACGATCCGCGACGAGTTGCCTCTCTCTCTCAGTTCGTCGTCGATCGTCACTGCCTCCCAGCAGTAAATGCGCCGATGATGTTCCTCCCCGATGTGTGTTGGTTGGTCTAAAAGCGTTGCCGCAAGCTTCCCCTTCCAGGCTTGCGGCACGCTTTTGGATTTTTCTTGAGTCCAACCCGTCGTGCAAAGCTCAACGACTCGTGCGATCACGCCGCTTTGCTGTGATCGAGATACGGCCCACGCAATCGTTCGGGCCCATGAAAGCGCAAGGTCACCGGGCGGCGACTTGTCTGAGGCGTCGAAGCCTCGCCCAACTCGCGATAGACCCGAGTGAGCCGAGCGGCGAACGCATCGAGTGAGTAATAGCGTTCGATGTAGTCGCGACCACGCTGGCCGATATCGGTCAACGGCTCGCGATTCAGCGCCAAGCGTCGCAAATCATCAACCAGTGTCCGAGGATGGGTTTGTACCAGCGGGCATTCGTCGGCTGCGAGCAGATACTCATCGGGCTTCCGCACATAGACCAGCACAGGCTTGCCCATCGCCATCGCTTCGAGCGTGAAATAGCCGTGAAAGCCCGAGACGCATTGGTCAAACACGACGTCGGCCGTGCGATACAGTTCGAGGGCCTCGTCGTTCGACTTCTTCTCGACCAACACCAATTCGATCTCGATCCCCTCGCCGCGGAGCCGCTCGATGGCATCGAGCAGATAGCGAGTTCCCTTGAAGAAGCGATGGTTCGCGGCATGCACCACGCGCAACGGACGATTCGCCGTCGGCGTCGGGTAGTGCGGGCGATACCGTTCACCGCCGTCCGCGTCGAGGTCGAGTGGCCAATAGAACAGATCATTGCGACTGCCGGGCGTGTACTCGATCATGTCGCCCATGGAAAAACAGGTGGTCGCAAAATGGCGGAAGCGATGGTAGTTGGCAGTGCCACGGGCGTCGTCGCAGACGCAATGTCGACCCGGGGCGGGACAACCGGCACAAAGCTGCACCGGCCCCAGCGAACGGGTCGCCACTTGCGTGCGCACATCGGCACCATACGCATAGCCGAACAGCTGCTTGCCCAGCGCGTGCAACAGGATCAACTCATCGCGATTGAACTGGCCCGGCTCAAGCTGCGGCAGCAAACCGCGATCATAGAAGAAATGAAACCGCTGGAACCGTCTCGCCGCCCAATAGAAAACCACATACGGCGTGACGAGCTTCAACGGGCCGCGCATCCAGCGTGCCAGGTTGATGTCGAATTGATGGGCGAGGTGATAGGTTTCGTAGACGAGCGATCGGGCATCGACGCCCAGCATTCGCTCGGCCCGGCTTTTGGTGGCGAGCGTGAGAATCGGCGTGACGCCCCACAAGCTGCGGACCACGGATTGATTGGCTCGCGCAGCCGGAGACTTGAGCAGCAACCAACGCACGATCGGCATCAGCACAGCGTGGACCGCGCGCTTAATGAACCATCGCCACTCGGCGAGTGCCGCTAAGCCGCGCATGTCAGTGCTCCTCGCTCGGCGGGTTGCAGTTCGAAACGACTCGCCGGATCGCGGTAGGCGGCGACCATTTGTTGGGCAATCACGCGCGGATCGTGCCAGCGCAGAGCATATTGTCGCGCCCGTTGCGACCACATGCCCCATTGCTGCCGTTGGTCGAAGATTTCTTCGAGCCGATCGACGAGCGTTTGCGGCGTCACGTTCTGCACGGGCAGCTCTTCGCGCATCGCCGCGGGCAGAAAACCCAAGTCACTCTCGCGGACATACGACACGACCGGCTTGCCGAGCGCCATCGCCTCGAGCGCCAAGCCGCCATACCAGCCCAACAGCAACTGATCGATCACGAGGTCGGCCGAGCGATACACTTGCCAAGCGTCGGCGTGCGAGAGTCCCTGCACGAGCGTAAACTCGATCGGGTATTTTGATTGCAACCGTTTGATCGCCGCCTGCACGATCGCCGTTCCTTTGATCGATGGATCGGTCGGCGCATGCACGATGCGGATCGGACCTTCGAGCCGTGGCGGCACCGGACGCACGGCCTGCACGTCGATCGACGCATAGGGCAAGAACGTCGCGCCCGGCACGTATTGGCAAAACTCGGGGTTGAGCGCAAACACCCGATCGCATTGCGGCAGAATATGTTCGATCAAATTGCGGCGGCGTTGATCGACGACATCGCGACAGTGGGCGAACTGGCTGCACTGACCTGTGCGGCAGGCCGTGATCTCGTACCGTGCGTCGCCCCGGCCGGCCAAGCGAACGTCGCAACCTTGCAAGGTCATGAAGACCTTGCGACCCAGCCGACGAGCCAGTTTCAAATCGGCGAAACGCAGGCTTTCCAGAGCATCGAGCCCGTCGAACGCAATGTACGACCGGCCGTAATAGTAGTGCAGCACGTCGAACTGCCACGGAGCGCTCAGCCCAAACGCGAGCCGTCGCAGCAAGCCCAGCGGCGAACGTCGATCACCGCCGAGCACACGATCGGCCGCGTAGCCATTTGGCGGCGCGACGTTGACCACCACACGACTATCCACGCCCAAAGCACGTTCCTGCCGTGACAGGACCCACGCCTGGTTGCCGAAGTTCATCGGTCCGTGGACGACGCGAAGCATAAGTAACAAAGGATGAAGGATGAATGACGAAGGATGAAGCGACGCTCGATTCGCATCTGGCGAAGAACATTCATCCTTTCGCCTTCATCCTTCATCCTTTTCAGTTCTACGCCGCCATGCCGACTTGATCGCGGCGACGCCAATCGATCACGCGCTTCAAACCTTCACGCAAATCGATCGACCAGCGGAAGCCCAAGTCTTTCTCGGCGGCCTTCGGGCAACCAATGCGATTGGTCACGAACGTCAAGCCGGCGGGCTCGTATTGGATTTCGAGCCGCGAGCCCGTCAGATCGAGCATCGTTTCGGTCAATTCCTTGATCGACGTGCCGATGCCGCGACCGACGTTGTAGCATTGGCCGGTCACGTCGGCTTCCATGGCCAAGATGTTGGCCCGAGCGACGTCCTCGACCGCGACAAAGTCGTAGCATTGCGAACCATCGCCGTAGACCATCGGCTTCTTACCGGCGTTGATCCGGTCGAGCACCTTGTGGATCACGGCCGTGTAAGCACCGTGATAGTCTTGGCGCGGACCGTAGACGTTCATGTAACGCAGGCCGACCCAGGGGAGCTTGTAACGATCGCCGAGCGACTTGAAGAAGTGCTCGCCGGCAATCTTCGACGCGCCGTAGAACGTGAAGTTGTTGTACGGATGCTCCTCGGTCATCGGCAGCTCGACGGCGTTGCCGTAGACGCTGGCGCTCGACGAGTAAACACAGCGTTGCACGCCGTTCTTGATCGCCGCCTCGATGACGTTGAACGTCCCTTGCACATTCACATCGAACGCGGTGCGCGGGTACTCGTGACATTGCAGCAGCCACACCGCGGCGAGATGGAACACGCCGTCGACCCCTTCCATCGCCTTGCTCAAGATATCGGTGTGCAGAATATCGCCGCCGTGCGGGGCGATTGTGCAGCGTT